>CANMPU010000024.1 GCA_947499755.1 Betaproteobacteria bacterium
TTTGCGCAGAAAAAGCATGAGTGAATTTACGTTAACCAACGGTACCGCTAGTCAGGCTGATTGCCGTTAGGATGCCCTGAATAATATCTCTAGGTGTGGGCGGGCAGCCGGGTACAGCCACATCGACCGGGATAACATTCGAAACCTTGCCTAGGCTTGCATAACTTTCTCCGAATATTCCACCGCAACAACCACAATCCCCAATCGCTACGACAAATTTAGGTTCTGGTGTTGCGTCATAGGTTCGTCTGAGTGCGACTTCCATGTGTTTGGAGACCGGGCCGGTCACGAGCAACATGTCGGCGTGGCGTGGGCTGGCGACGAAATGTATCCCGAGACCTTCTAGATTGTAGAATGGGTTCGATAGCGAGTTGATTTCAAGTTCGCAGCCATTGCACGATCCGGCGTCAACGTGTCGTATGCTTAACGCGCGGCCGAAGCGTTTGAGAATTTCTTCTTGCAGTTGCTGTCGTTGTGGCGCGTATAGATTTGCATCGATTGCCGGCGGTGATTCGGATTTAATTCCGCTGCGCAATATCTGTTTAATGATTTCGTACATGCTTATAGATCCTGCCCACTATAGCTTAGGTTGAACGATTTATTGATCAAGGGAAAATCAGGCACGATGTTGTCGATGATCGCGTATTCTATCAGCGGCCAATTTTGCCACGAAGGATCGTGCGGGTGCAGACGCTCGATGGCGTTATTCTTCCCGACTTGCAGTGCGATCAAGATTTCCCCACGCCAACCTTCGACCCAACCTAATCCGAAAGCATGTTCGGGAGCAAGCAGTAGCGGGGTGGCGATATCCCCATAGGGCAGGCGGTCGAGAATACATTCGCACAATCGCAACGATTCCATCACCTCATCGAAGCGAACGTTTACACGCGCCGCAACATCGCCGCTATTTTGCGTGGCCATGGCAACGTCTAGTGTGTCGTAGGGTTCGCAGGGAAATTGTACTCTTAGATCCCATGCTTGACCGCTGGCGCGCCCCGCTAGGCCACAAAGTCCTAAACGTGCCGCGGTTTCCGGCAGCACTTGGCCAGCGCCCATGAAGCGATCTTGCAATCCTGCGTGTTCGTCGTAAATCTCGCGCATACGAATTACCGTCTCGCGGACTTGATCAATTTCTGTTTGAATGATTTCTGCGTCCGCCTCCGCGATGTCGCGCGTTACGCCGCCAGGAATAATCGTATCCATGAGATAGCGATGCTGAAAAAGCGCGTAATTGGTGCGCAGTAAATTTTCTTTTAGGATAGAGAATTGCGCCAAGCCAAACGCGAGTCCGGCGTCGTTGCCCAAAAATCCTAAATCGCCCAAGTGATTGGCGATACGTTCGCGCTCCAACAATAATCCGCGTAGCCATGCGGCGCGCGGCGGGACGATGGTCGCGCTGGCGCTTTCTGTCGCCATGGCGTACGCCCACGCGTAGCCGACGGTAGAATCTCCGCTGACACGTCCGGCTAGCTTTGCACCTTGGTTGAGATCCATGGTCTCAAATCGTTTTTCTATGCCTTTGTGTTTGTAGCCTAGACGTTCTTCTAAACGCAGCACGCGCTCGCCGATGATAGAAAAACGAAAGTGCCCGGGTTCTATTGTGCCCGCATGTACGGGGCCGACGGGAATTTCATGTACGCCTTCGCCTTCGACCGCAACAAACGCGTAGTGGTCACTCTCGGTGGGGTAGGTGCTATTAATGGGGAACTCTTTACGCAAAGGAAATCTATTTTCTGGCCAGGACGCATGGCGCAGCCATTTGCGTTGGTCACGTGCGTCATTCGCTTTTATGCCGAACAAATCAAAAGCGGCGCGTTGCATACGATTCGCTGCAGGAAATATTTCTGAAATGTCCGGATAGGAATTATCCGTGGCGTTAAGCCGCAATACTGCAAGCCCAGTGGGAATGGCGAGCGCGGCGTAAATGACTAAGCCTGTTTCCCGGGCATCTGCGCCCCAGAGCGAAACCAGGCGTCCACCATGTTGCCGCACTTGAAAGCAGGCAGTGCGCCATTGATGTGCGTCTACTCGTGCCAGCCACGTCGGCACATTGCTGGGGATGAGGGTGAAATCGATGTCGAAGTGTTCTATACGCATTGTTAGCCGATCCATTGTGCAGCTTGGTGAAACCATTCAGCCAAATACGGTGGAATATATATCCCCAGCAGCAACACGAGCAATAGATGCACGAACACCGGAACCAATGCCGGGGAGTGCGACAAGCGCGGCGCTGTTGTTTCACCGAACACCATAGATTGCACCTTGCTGAATATAGCAGCGAACGCGACGCCGAGCGAAATTAATAGAAAGGGGATTGCCCATGGTGTTTGGTGCATCGCAGCCGTAAGTATCAGGAACTCGCTAGCGAATACACCAAAGGGCGGTATGCCTAGAATGGCGATCGTACCTAGCATTAACCCCCAACCTACCGCTGGACTTTGTCGAATCAACCCACGAATATTGTCCATTATCTGGGTGCCGGTGATCTGCGCGGCGTGACCCGCGGCAAAAAAGATTGCCGATTTCGTAAGTGAATGCACCGTCATGTGTAGTAGCCCCGCAAAGCTTGCTACGGCCCCCCCCATGCCGAAAGCAAACGTGATGAGTCCCATGTGTTCGATAGAGGAATAGGCAAACATTCGTTTGATATCTTTTTGTCGGGACAATAGAAATGCTGCCACGGTGACACTTAGCAAGCCAAACCCCATCATTAAATAGCCAGCAAGGTGGGTGTGTAAGGCACCGTCGACCAATACTTTGGCGCGTACTACGGCGTAAAGTGCGACGTTAAGTAGCAGCCCGGAAAGCACAGCGGAAACCGGTGTTGGACCTTCTGCATGTGCATCGGGTAGCCAGTTGTGTAGTGGCACCAATCCCACTTTGGTGCCATAGCCAACGAGTAGAAAAATAAACGCTAGCGATAATACCGTCGGCTCAAGTTGTGGTTTTACCGCATTGAGATGGGTCCACAACAACGCTGTGCCACCGGAACCCAAGATTTTTTCTGCGGCGAAATATAGGAGTATCGTGCCGAAAAGTGCTTGCGCGATGCCAACGCCACAGAGGATGAAGTATTTCCACGCTGCCTCTAAACTTGCCGGCGTGCGATACAGACTCACCAGCAATACCGTGGTTAACGTCGCCGCTTCCATCGCGACCCACAGTATCCCCATGTTGTTGCTTAAAAGCGCGAGCAACATGGTGAAGGTAAATAATTGAAACATACTGTGATACAAGCGTAATGCTTTAACGCCGACCTTCCCGTGGTCGCGCTCGATACGCATATACGGGCGGCTAAAGAGCGATGTCGTAAACGCAACCAACGCAGTAAGTGCGACGAGAAAAATATTGAAGGAATCAACGAAGAATTGTTCGTTGAACGCCGTGAACGGACCTTCTGACACAACGTGGGCAGTGAGAAATCCAGCGGCGACTAAGGTGCATGCACTTAAGAACAAGCCAAATTCCGGCGCCCAGTCTCGATTGCCGAGCACGGCGAGTAACGCGCCTCCGGTTAAAGGAATCGCCAGGATCCAAAAGATTTCCACGTTCAGTCTTCCTTTAGTTGTTCCATGTGTTTGAGATCCAGGCTATCGAATGCTTCGCGAATGTGGAAAAAGAAAATTCCGAAAATAACCATTGCCACTAAAACGTCTAACGCAATACCCAACTCCACCACGAGCGGCATACCGTAGGTGGCGCTGGTCGCCGCGAAGAACAGACCATTTTCCATTGCGAGAAAGCCGATGACTTGTGACACTGCCTTGCGTCGTGTAATCATCATCAGAAATGCGAGCAGCACGCCGGCAATCGCAATCCCTAGCGTATGTCGCGTCACAGTTCCAGATAATTGAGAAATTGGTTGTGCCAAGTTAAATGCGAATATGACGAGGACTATGCCTAACAACATGGTTGTTGGAATAGCGATATGTGTCTCCACATCCCATTTAAGATTCAACTTGCGGATGAAGCGATGCAATAGCCATGGTATCAAAATAACCTTCAGCACGAAGGTTATCCCCACTGAGTAATATAGATGATGCTGATGGGTGGAAATGGCAACGATGAGCGTACTCAATACAAGTACGAAACTTTGCATGGCGAACAAATTGATGAGAGACAAAATTCGTCTTTGTGCGAGCATGGCAAATCCGACGAGCAAAAGAAAAGCCGCCGAAAGATTGATGAGCTGACCAGATAATGGGATCGTCATGGCGGCTATACTTCCAGTAAAAAATGGGTCAACATTCCCAATGTCGCTAGCAGGAAGGCGGTACTTAAAAATTCTGGCGCGCGAAAAATACGAATTTTAGCGGAGACCATTTCTAACAGCGCCAATCCTGCGCCTGCCGCCGCGAGTTTGGCAAGCAATGCAACAATGGCAAGCGGCAAGGCCATCCAATCTCCTGCTTTTGCAATGCCGAAAGGCAGAAAGATCGCGATGCCGATACAAATATACGTGGTTAACTTGAGACTAGTCGCCCACTCGATTAGTGCGAGGTGGCGAGCAGAATATTCCAATATCATGGCTTCATGAATCATGGTGAGTTCAAGATGCGTTACCGGATTGTCGATAGGGATGCGGGCATTTTCCGCCAGCATGACCATAACAAACGCAGCCGCAGCAAACGCCATACTGGGATAGATGGCGAAGGGATGATGTGCAAAGTTATCAACGATGGTAACCAACGAGGTCGACTGACTAATCAACGACGCAGTGAATAATGTCATGAGCATCGCAGGTTCCGCGAGGAAGCCGATCAGCATTTCTCGTCGTGCTCCCAGTCCGCCGAAAGCGGTGCCGATGTCCATTGCCGCCAAGGCTTGAAATACTCGCGCCAAAGCAAAAATGCCGACAAGCGCGATGACATCGGCGGCAGGAGAAAACGGAAGCCCGGTGGCCAATACGGGCACGATGCCTACCGCTAGCCACATACAGGCAAAAAGTACGTAGGGCATACGCTGAAAGAAAACGGTCGCATTGTTAGCCAGGATAGCGTCTTTATTAAATAGTTTTCTCAGCGTGCGGTAGGGTTGAAAAATTCCCGCGCCCTTTTTATTCTGCAACCACGCGCGACATTGATTTACCCAGCCAAGTAACAACGGTGCCAGCAATACCATGAGTACCGACTGTAAAACCTGAAATAATATTCCGCTAACGAGTGTGTTCATTGTACAAATATCAGCAGTGCGATTAAGGTTACCAAACTGTAGAGCAGATACACATGGATGCGGCCTTGTTGCACCACGCCCAATTGATTCGATACAAAGGTCGTAAGGCGTGCGATTCGGAGATATAAGCCAGCCCAGTGTTTATCCTCTACCGTAACGCTAAAGCGTGGCGCGGTATCGTCTGGCGAGGGGAAATGACGTGTTGCTTTGAACACCGGGCCAAAGATGCGCCGAATTGCTTGCGCAAAGGCATCCGACGAATCTTGCATGCGCGGCGTTTGTTCTGGATATCCGCAATCCCATGCCGGGCCGCGGCGTAAACGGCCATGATATAAACGATGAACGAGAAAAATCGTGATCAAAACCGCGCTGATGACTACCGCGAAAAATATGATAGGACTATAGCTCGCGCGCGCTGCGGACGTTGGAATCAGCCATATCCAATTGGAATCGACTGCATCACTCGGCAGGCCAAATCCGGTGATGCTCAGGCTTACATTATTTAAGAGATGAATAACGAATACTGGTAGCAGCCCTAACACAACGCAACTGATCGCGAGCCACGCCATGCCTATCGTTTCCGTGAAACGCGCGTCATGAATTTCTTTTAGGTCCGGATTACGCATCTGACCTAAAAACGCAATGCCGAAAACTTTTACGAAACAAGTTGCCGTCAATGCGCCCACTAATGCGAGGATCGCTGCTGTCACTGGGACCAGGCTACGCAAAACGCCACTCTGCAATGCCGGTGCTTGTAACGTCGTTTGGAAAATTAACCACTCGGAAGCGAAGCCATTTAGCGGCGGCAACGCCGAAATCGACAGTACGCCCACGAGCATAAACAATGCAATCTTAGGCATGTGGCGGATAAATCCCCCCATCTGGTTTAAATTGCGCATACCGCTAGAACGTAAAATGGCGCCGGCGCCGAGGAACAACAAGGCTTTGTAGATGCCGTGGTTAATGGTGTGGTAGAGCGCGGCGATTAGCCCGAGCACCCCTAGCGTTGGATGTCCCATCCCCATAAATACCATGGAGAGACCCAATCCGATGAGAATAATGCCGATGTTTTCTACAGACGAATAAGCGAGCAAACGTTTTAAATCATTTTGCGTTAACGCAAAGAGAATGCCGAACAGTGCGGTGGCCGCGCCCACGGTGAGCACTACCATTCCCCACTGCCATTGAATCACGCCGAGTAAATCATAAATCACGCGTATCATGCCGTAGATCGCAGTTTTTATCATGACACCGCTCATGAGCGCGGACACCGGTGAGGGGGCGGCCGGATGTGCTTCGGGCAACCAAATATGCAACGGCAGCATCCCCGCTTTGGCACCGAAGCCAAAGAAGGCTAACAAAAATGCGACCGTCGACCAGAGCGGCGTTAAGGGTGCTTGGCGCAAGGCGTCGAAGGTATATTCGCCATGCCCGCCTTGAATAACGCCAAAACTAAACAGAATCGCAATCGCACCGAGATGCGCGGTAAGAAGATAAATAAATCCAGCGCTACGATTTTGCGGAACTTGATGCTCGGTTGTCACTAAGAAATAAGATGCAACCGCCATGGCCCCCCACGCGACCATAAATAAATATGCGTCGTCGGCGAGCAACACCAGTGCCATACTTGCGAGAAACGTATGATATTGCAACGCCACAAGCGCTAGTTTGGGGCCATTGTAATTTCGAAAATATCCACAGGAGAAAATAGATACTGCAAAAGAAACGCCGCCGAGTAAGGTAAGAAATACGCCCGATAAATTATCCAGTCGCAAGTGAAACGGCAGATTAGGAAGGCCCAGCGGGAGAATAATTGTTTGCGCTTGCAGTGTTAAGGCCATGAAACCAACAACCGCAATAACCAGGGAAATCGCCGCACCGGCAGGGAAAATTACGTTAAGAATAATCCGCGGTTGCCGTATACAGGCGAGCCCTAAAAACGCAAGAACAATCCAAGCCAATAGCGCCAAACATGCAATCTCAATAGGCAGGAAAACCGAGTGGGCCATTTATTATTCTGTTCTTGGTATCTGAGAATAGACTAGCGCCAAATGTTACCACACCCATGAGTCTTACCCATACTCGAGAACATCAGAGACTGAACCATTCTAAGAAAACTCTAGTAACGTTTACTGGGTGCAGCAGTCGCAGTTTTGACTGAAGGTCGAATCAGAAGCGTTACCGCGGTATTACGCTAAAGATTTCTTATAATACGGACATTTCCCACCTCGGAAATCCGAGCGCTGGGTAAAATGGAAGCGGCGCGTGCCACCGAATTATTCGCAGTATTGTGGCGTATTGCTTCGCTGCTACACAATCACTGGACACGCGGAATTAAATTACTGAAATAATTAGCGGCAAATATACAAGCCGATGGCTGCGCGGGTTGATGCGCGTAAGTTGATTAAATATTTCTACAACGTTGCCCTGTGCCGCCGCGAAGAGTGAGAAAAACAGTTTACGCGCGATCGTGGTTGGTTATGTTCAGGATGTTATTTCCTGTAAAGCTATTGTGTTTCCCATGGTGTTTTATCATAGTACTTGGCGTAATATTCGTCCCCTACTCGCGCCAGCATTCCTCTTAGGATTTTCTTATCCCCATTTTGCGCAGGGCGCTCCGAGTGCATAATTCCGGATGCCGATTGACTGATCAATACCGATAATTAAATTACAATAGGTCTTGGCGTGTCGTCTGGATGGTTTTATCGAAACGCAACCCACGAAACATTTACTTTTTTTACTGGTAATATGCAGATATAGAATCTTGACTAACTTTAGCTATTCGGACAATATAACAATTTATATATAAGCGATTAATCTGCCTTATCGCTTAAATCGGCGCGACCGGCATACTCGAATAATTCGCTTGTCAATTATAATTATGGGGAGCGGCAATACGGAAGCGCAGGCGATGCTAGTGCTACACGGTGATATATCGGGCGATGCAATCCGTCAACGTTTTGCCTAAGACACAGACATAACCTAGCCAACAAACGTTAGGGTTTGCTTGTTACCTCGCTATGACCAGCGCCACCGATCCCAGCGCCGCGGGGATTAGCTTCGTATCCCCAAAGGTACATATGGAAATATCCTGGTCCGCACAGGCTAACCAGCGCCCACATCCAAGCGAACAGCCAAAACATGACTTGATCATAGTTTGCGCTTGGTATTAACTCGACCAAGGGAATATAACAAATCACGGAAATGACCACGCTAACAATCAGGCCGACCAGCGTTTTTTGCCACCTAGGCCAGGGTCCGATAGGCCACATATTGAAATTCCAGCTCATGATTAATGTCACGTTCGTCCAAACCGCAGCAAATATTGCGGCTTTGGTGCCGGAAACACCTGCATCAAAAAAGTCGAGTCCAATAAACGAACAAATACCAATCATAATGATTGTGCCCACGATGACCATCGCGGTATTGAAAATACCAGTTCTCGGATAACCGAGCTTATCAAATGGCCATCCATCCATCATATCGATAACGATGACAGCAACCGGAAACCAGAACCAGGGAATGTAAAATGGTTTTAAACCCCAGATTGGCGGGATAAAATACATGGCTGTGGACATGAATACACCCGCAAACAAAAAGTTTGCGATTCCGTTTATTGGTTGGCGCGGGTTGTCCTTCCACTCGACTATTTCACCAATGTCCCAAGGCGTGAGAAACTGATTGCGAAACATAAATAAGCTGAAGACGGCCCAAAAAATACAATTCTGCGCCCACTGTGCGACTA
>CANMPU010000025.1 GCA_947499755.1 Betaproteobacteria bacterium
GCGATGACAGCTAATAGAACACTAAGGTAATTGATGTGGATTTCTGGTTGCATATTCCCCCAAGCGTTTAGCTACAAAAACAACATTTTGCTGGCATAAGCGTTACTTCAATACATTCCTACAGAATGCGATTACCAATACTTTGGATATTTTGTTGGTCGACTCACATTATTGTAAATCAGCGCGACAATAACAATGACCAACGCACCGATAAGTGTTGGATACAAAATAAAGCCCCAGCCAGGTTGCGTCAAGAAAACAATAGCTGGGTTGGAGCCTGCCGGCGGATGCACCGTCCGCGTGAACATCATGAGCGCGACAGCGGCTCCCACTGCGACTGCCATCGCCCACCAATGCGGCCCAAATAATCTAAGACACACCAAACCTAGCAGCGAACTCAAAACATGGCCGACGATCACGTTTCTCGGTTGCGAAAAAGGCACATCCGGGAACCCAAATATGAGTACGCAGGACGCGCCAAAAGAGCCTAATACTAGCCCGATAGATAGGAGATCGGTCAATCCGGCGACTGATGCTATTGCTAGAAAACTGCCTAGCCCCGCCAAAGCAATAGCCTTTGTAGCCGCTCTAGGTGGGAGCGGCGCGCCATCACCTTTTAGCTTTGCAAAAACTTTAGTCATTTAATCCCTCCGCTACGAATTTATTTTTGGTGTTGATGTAAATTTATTTCTCTAGTGCGAAACGACTAACGCCGGCTGAAAGAGTTGAGTACCGGATCACTTATTAGAATTGTTACAGGTGGCCCATCTTCCCCGCTTGATAGTCGCGGGTCGCAGCGACGATTTCCTCGCGCGTATTCATAACGAAAGGGCCGTAACGTGCAATGGGCTCTTTTATCGGTTCGCCATTTAAAATAAGGAGTGCGGCTTCTTCATTCGCAGTAATGGAAATGTGCTCGCCTTCTAGATCAAATAATGCCGACTGTGCTTCATGTAGTGACTGCGTGCCATTTAAAGTAATACTTCCCTTGAGCAAAAAAATCGCAGTGGTGGTGCCTCGGGGAAATAAGACCGCAGTGCTGCGCCCAGCTTTTAAGCGCACATCATACAAATTGATGGGCGTAAATGTTTTCGCGGGGCCAGATTTCTCAGAAAATTTTCCTGCGATTATGCGAAGCGTACCGCTTTCGTCCGCTAGTGCCACGCGAGGAATATCGGAATCGAGAATAGTTTGGTAACGTGGACTAGACATTTTGTGTTCTTTGGGGAGGTTAACCCACAACTGCACCATCTCCATCATGCCGCCATGTTGCGCAAACGCCTTCTCGTGCATTTCTTCATGAACTATGCCAGACGCTGCTGTCATCCATTGCACATCACCAGGTCCGATTACGCCGCGATTGCCAGCGGAATCGCGGTGCGCGACTGAGCCCTGATAAACGATAGTCACGGTCTCGAATCCGCGATGCGGGTGTTCTCCGACGCCGTGAGACTGAGTGCTAGGCGGGAAAAAAGAAGGGCCAGCGTAATCTAACAACAGAAACGGGCTAATTTGTTCGTCTAGATCGTTACTGGGAAATAGGTTACGTACATGAAACCCGTCACCCACCCAGTGTGTAGAGCCGCTTTTGTAAATGCCGATGATATTTTTCGCCACCATACTCTGATCTTAACGCAAAACTACGCAGATCAGAATAGAAAGTAATACGCCGCGCATTTGATTGGAAAGGGCGCGTGATTCATGCGTTCAGATCTATGCGCTGCTGGGGTCTTCAGGCCTTGTTCGTCTTGATCGACTTATTTCGCGATCGTAGCCAAGCGTAGATTAGTCCCAACAGCGCGATCGTTG
Source organism: Betaproteobacteria bacterium (assembly GCA_947499755.1). Lineage (GTDB taxonomy): Bacteria > Pseudomonadota > Gammaproteobacteria > Burkholderiales > CANMPU01 > CANMPU01. The sequence continues at coordinate 1,810 of CANMPU010000025.1, forward strand.
CAAACCCCGCGCCGACGACAAATGTGGCAGGGGCACCAAACGCGCTCCATAGCCAACCAGCAAGCACGCTGGCAACCAGTAACGCGCAACCAGTCACCAAACTAAAAATGCCAAACGCCGTTCCGAGCAGATCTTTGGGGGCCGCGTCGGCAACTAGTTTAGAAAATAAACCTTGTGTAAACCCCATATGCAGTCCCCACAGCGCGGCACCGAGAAAAGCGATCGGAGGAGAATGCGCAGTCGCCAATAAAATATCTCCGCCGATTAATAACGCTAAACCGATGATCAATAACGCGACGTGACTAAATCTATCCGCCGCAATCCCAGCGGGATACGCCGTCAGCGCATAGACCACATTCATTACAATCATGATCGCTGGAACGTAGATAATGGGAAGCCCGAGGTCTTGGGCGCGGAGAATTAAAAACGCCTCGCTGAATCGGGCGAGTGTAAAAACGGCCCCGAGCAGCACAGTCATCCAATAAAAAATCGGTAGTCGTTTTGCGTTGCTAAAAGACAAGGGATTATGCCTACCGCTTTCGTTAGCAAGGTGTTTGGGTTCACGCACGCCAACTATCAGCAATGCAACTGCGAGAAATGCTGGAATAACAGCGATCCACAACACCATATGGATATTGCTCGCAAGCAATATCATTAGTGTCACGGCAAGCGCCGGGCCAAGGAACGCACCTATGGAATCCAACGATTGGCGCAATCCGTACGCGGCACCGCGCTGCTCAGGTGGCGTGATATCGGCCACCAATGCATCACGCGGCGCACCGCGTATTCCTTTGCCAAAACGGTCGATAAAGCGCGCGGCAAAAATACAGCCTATTGAGTTTGCTAATGGAAATATCGGCTTTGTAATAGCGGCGAGTCCATAGCCAACTATAGCAAGCAGTTTTCGTTTCCTAAAATAATCACTGATTGCACCAGAAAATATCTTGGTAATTGCGGCAGTGGCTTCGGCAATTCCTTCGACGAGACCAACCGTGGTCATGGAAGCGCCTAGGGCGGAAACCATAAATATGGGTAATAGGCTATGTACCAACTCGGATGACGTATCCATAAGCAAGGAGACAAAGCCGAGTATCCAAATGCCAGACGGTAAACCACGGTAATTTTTCTGCGCAGGCGATTTCGCGTGATCGCAGGCGGGTAATTTTTTATCTTTCACGGTCAGTGAATTTTAGTCGTAATCTAACTACGTGCCGTCATTGATATCGCGATCGTCGAGATGGAATCTATGTAAGAAGCGATGCAGGATAGGTGAGAACACCACGCCAATGGATGTTAAAAATAATACACCACTAATAATTGCGTATGCAGAGGCAAAAAGCTTGGAAGCACCGTTCGGTAGTGTTTGCACTGGCCCCATGCCCGCTAGAATCATAGACGCTTCTAAAACGGCATCGATCCACGAAAAACCTGCGAGGAAGCGGTAGCCCAAAATGCCAACGATTAAAGCGAAGACAATTACTGCGGCTGCAATCGCGATACACTGACCGAACCGCACCATGAATTGCGCGAGCGGAAGTAATTGATCTGATGGCTGCTCAAAAATCATAGTTTGGAATACCGGTTATTGGCCTAATTAACGCCTAGGTATAAGTTGTATGATCGTAATCATACTATCGGCGCACAGTTTTTTGCGCGCGTCGTGTCCGGCTGATTTTCTTTTCGTCTGGGAGAAAGCTTAGTCTGACGAAACTGCTCTTCAAATAATCTACGAATGCACGCACCTTCGCGGAAAAAAGTTTAGGGTGCGCAAACACTGCGTGGATAGGAACCGGCGCGGGTGCGAACTCTTGTAATACTAATTGAAGCTTACCCGAGGCAATGTGCGCCATCACCTGGTAATACAGCACCGCAGCAAGGCCGCCACCTTCCAATGCGGTTTGAATAACGGCGTCTCCGCTATTGAAGGAGAATGTGCTCGAGATCGCCACACTGATGTTGTGTCCACCGCGCTCGAAATGCCAATCGCGCCCCGCGCTTAGTGCGGTAAAGCGTAGGCAATTATGATTACTTAGGTCTTCCAATTTCTGCGGCGCGTGTTTTTTGCGTAGATAGGTAGGGCTTGCTACCACCACCCGTTGGGTGCGACCTAGTTGTACAGCGGCAAAACTTGAATCAGGGAGCGGTCCAATGCGCACCGCAACATCGACACCGTCTTCAATGATATCCACGTTGCGATCGGACAGCGTCAACTCCACCGCGAGTTCCTGATAGAGTTGCAGCGCCTCGATTCGAGTGCGCTCGTTTTTCGGTAAATTTGCTTTCATGCTCTACTCGACGTGAGTTAAGCAATAGAGGGCGGGCCGGTTTCGACGGCCACTTCTAGATCCAAGATTCGTGCAAACTTCGAATAAAGATATTCCATTGTATTACACTCCTATCTGGGTAGCATTTTGCCCACCCGAACGTTTAATATCCAGAAAATATGCACAGCGCATAAACGTTGCAGCCCAATGCTTCCAGGCGTCTGCGACCCCCGAGATCGGGGAGATCAATGACGAACCCGCAACCAATTACGTTCCCGCCCGTCATTCTGACTAATTTAACGGCCGCTTCTGCGGTGCCGCCCGTGGCGATTAAATCGTCGATAAGGAGCACGGGCTCATCTTTGGCAATCGCATCGGTGTGGATTTCCAGTCTGTCGCTGCCGTATTCTAAATCGTATTCGAACCCGAAACTTTCTCCGGGAAGTTTCCCTGGTTTACGTATGGGTACGAAACCTACATTGAGTTGGTATGCGATTGCCGCGCCGATAATAAATCCGCGTGACTCTATGGCAACGACTTTATTAGCTTTGTAGTCTTTGAAGTGTTCGCTGAGTTGATCGACCGTTGCGCGTAGCCCTTCCCCATTTTTTAGCAATGAGGTGATATCGCGAAACATCACCCCCGCTTTAGGAAAATCAGGAATAGTTCGAATTAAAGATTTGATATCGAACGCTTTCATTTACTCTCCTAAATAAGCTTGCTTGACCTGAGTGCTGTTTAATAAATTTTGTGCGCTATCGCTTAGCATAATGGTTCCGCTTTCCATGACGTAACCGCGATGGCTAATTTCAAGCGCAAGTTTTGCATTTTGTTCGACTAATAATATGGTAACGCCTTCTGCGCTCACCGCTTTAATCGTTGTAAATATTTTATTCACCATGAGCGGCGCTAGCCCCATGCTAGGTTCATCAAGCAGCAATAATCGGGGTCTGGACATCAACGCGCGTGCGATGGCGAGCATTTGTTGTTCTCCGCCGGATAGTGTTCCCGCGAGCTGTTTGCGGCGCTTGGCAAGGCGCGGGAATAAATCATACATTTTTATAAAGTCAGCGCGGATTTCCCGTCGCTTATGGCGACTGTACGCGCCCATGTGTAGATTTTCTTCGATGCTAAGGCGTGAAAATATTCCTCGCCCTTCAGGCACCAAGACAATGCCTAGGTTTACCAGTTTGCAAGAAGGCTGGTTCGTGATGTCTGCGCCACCATAGAAAATGTTCCCTTTGGCTTTGATCATCCCGCACAGTGCTTTGAGCGTGGAGGTTTTTCCAGCACCGTTGGCGCCGATGAGCGCGACCAGTTCGCCTTTGGAAATGTGAAAGTCTACGCTTTTAACGGCATTGATACCGCCATAGGAAACCTTAAGTTGTTGCGCTTGCAGCAAACTCATGGCGCACAGCCAAGATAGGCTTCAATTACGAGTGGGTCGCGCTGCACTTCTTGCGGCGATCCCTCGGCTATTTTTTCCCCGTAGTCTAATACCGCGACTGTATCGCATACACCCATCACCAATTTCATATCGTGTTCAATAAGCAACACTGTTAATCCATCAGAGCGTATTTTTTCAATTAATTTTTTAAGCGCCGTAGTTTCCGTTGCATTCATCCCGGCGGCGGGTTCGTCTAGCGCAAGTAACTGAGGATCCGTCGCCATAGCGCGCGCAATCTCGAGCCGACGTTGATCGCCATAACTCAAGTTTTTTGCTAGGTCTTCGGCAAACGCTGCGATGCCCATATAGGACAACAATTCGCGCGCGCGATCGCGTATTTCTTTTTCTTCGGCTCGAGCGTGCGGCGTGCGTAAGATCGCGCCAAGTACGCCAGTGTGGGTGCGTGCATGGCGGCCTACCATCACATTTTCCAGTGCCGTCATATTCGCAAACAAGCGTATGTTTTGAAAAGTACGTGCCAAGCCATGCTGCGCAATCTTGTGCGGTTTTTTATTCGCAAGGTGAATGCCGTTTAGTTGAAACTCTCCGTGATCGGCGTGATAAAGCCCAGTGAGTACGTTAAACAATGTTGTTTTGCCCGCGCCGTTAGGGCCTATCAACCCATATATCTGCCCGCGCGAAATTGAAAGCGATACCTCCGACAGCGCCATCAATCCACCGAAGGATTTGGTGACGCTGTGCACGCGCAATAGTGTATCGGTGCTAGCGATTGGCATCGTAGACACTTTCCTTTTCTTGATTTGCGATACCGTCTTCCGGTGTGAGCTCGCGCTGTCTTGTAGGCGAAGGCCATATTCCCGATGGCCGGAAGATCATCATGACCACCAACACCAGGCCAAAGAGCAGCATGCGTAGATCGGCAGGGTCGACCAAGACCTTATTAAATAGCGATTGTTGCAACGGCCCCAGATAACGCAGCGCTTCGGGTAGCGCGACGAGGAGAATGGCGCCGACAATCACGCCGGGGATATGTCCCATGCCGCCGAGAACCACCATGCATAACACCATGACGGATTCGATCAAGGTGAAGCTTTCCGGGCTGACGAATCCTTGGAAGCCAGCGAACAAGCCGCCGGATACGCCGCCGAAACTAGCCCCCATGGCAAACGCGAGCAATTTCATGTTGCGTGTGTTGATGCCGGTTGCCGCTGCCGCGACTTCATCTTCGCGAATTGCCGCCCAGGCGCGGCCGAGACGCGAATGCTGCAGCCGAAAACCAACAAAGATTATGATCAGCGCAATAACCAGAAATAAATAATAGTAGTTGTGTACTGGCGCGAAATTAATCCCAAACAAATCGTGAGATTTACTTAGCGAAAAATCACCAAAGGAAACCGGATCGATGAGATTCACTCCTTGAGGCCCATTGGTGAGATTGATTGGCGCGTTAAGATTGTTGAGGAAGATGCGAATGATCTCGCCGAAGCCGAGAGTGACAATCGCAAGATAATCGCCGCGCAATCGCAAGGTCGGCGCGCCTAACAATACTCCAAAGACGCACGCCACCAATGCGCCTAGCGGAAGCAGCACCCAAAAAGGGAGATGTATCCCAAAGTGGGGCGATGCAAGTAGTGCGTAAAGGTAAGCGCCGACCGCGAAGAAGGCGACATAACCTAAATCCAATAACCCGGCGAAACCGACGACGATATTTAATCCGAGCGCGAGCATGACATACAGCAATACGAAGGCGAGTATGCGCACCCACGATCGGCCCAGCGTCCAATCGCTAAGAAAGGGTAGTGCCACGAGTAGTAGACCCAACGCAATCCAAGCGATCCACGCATTGCGCGGGTTTTGTTTTAGCGTTTGCCAGTGCGCGAAAAGACTAAGCATTTTTATGCGCGTTCCGCGACGCGTTCCCCCAACAATCCGGATGGGCGGAATATCAAAACAAGGATGAGCACAAAAAACGCGAATATATCCTGGTAGTGACTACCTAAAAATCCGCCGGTAAGCGCGCCAATATATCCGGCACCTAAACTTTCGATAAGTCCTAGTAGTAATCCGCCGACGACGGCGCCTCCAAGATTTCCGATCCCACCGAGCACCGCAGCAGTGAATGCTTTTAGGCCGAGTAGCGCACCCATACTATAGTGCGCGAGTCCGTAGTAGGCGGCGATCATGATGCCTGCCGCCGCAGCGAGTGCGGAGCCTAATACAAAAGCGACTGAGATTATCGTGTTGACGTTAACCCCCATTAAACCGGCGATGCGATGATCTTGCGCGGTTGCGCGCATGGCGCGTCCCAAACGTGTTTTGTGTACGAGGAGTAGAAGTGCGACGGCGCTTGCTGTTGCCACGAGAATGATGAGGATTTGTAAGTCGCTAATCGATGCGCCAGCGATAGCGTGCTGCGTTGCGTGAATTTGCAAAGGGAAAGCTACGAATTGCCGACCCCACGCTATCATCGCAATATTTTGTAGGACGATTGAGAGACCAATCGCAGTAATGAGAGGCGCCAAACGCGGCGCATTGCGCAGTGGGCGATAACATACTTTTTCCATGGCGTAGCCTAAAGCCATGCACACCAGCGCCGCCACGAGAAGACTAAGCAGGATTATTACGGCAATGGGCATAGAACTCGACGCGAGTGCTTGCAGCATGGCGAGCGCTATCATCGCGCCTATCATCACTACTTCGCCATGCGCGAAATTGATCAATCCTAGTATTCCATACACCATGGAATAACCAAGCGCGACCAGCGCGTAAATGCTTCCTAACACCAGCCCGTTGATGATTTGCTGGAGAAAGATATCCATTACGTTTGCTTACAGTGGATGAACGACAAAGTGCTGCAATTTAACCATATCGCAGCTCGCAAGAGAAACGTGCGAGAACGCAGACGACAAAAAGAACTAGTGTTTGCTGATCGATTCTAGTTCGACCCAGTCACCGCCTTTAATTTGATAAAGCGTCACTGCGCCATTTTTGAGATCGCCTTTTTCGTCAAAAACGATTTTGCCGGTGATACCGTCTCTATCGGTTTTTGCAAGTTCAGGGAGATATTTTTTTGGGTCAACGGAGTTGGCGCGCTTCATAGCGTCAATCAGCGTGTACGCGGCGTCGTACGCATAGGGCGCGTAGATTTGAATCTTGCCATACTTCGCTTCGAATTTTGCGACGAACTCTTTGCCACCGGGCATTTTATCGAGCGCTACGCCGGGAGAGGACGCAACCACGCCTTCAGCATCAGGCCCCGCGAGCTTGGT
>CANMPU010000026.1 GCA_947499755.1 Betaproteobacteria bacterium
AGAAATTGTATTGCCCGTGCATCAGTGCCTATTAAGTAAGATGGGCATGACACAAATTGAAAAGATATTTTCCCACGCACAAAGTCTTGCCCAGTGCCATGAATGGCTGTGCCACCATTACCCTCAGGCGGAACTCACCGCCGTTTCTAGCAATGGGCAAGCGGCGCTGTACGCTTCGCGTGAGAGCAACGCGGCAGCGATCGCGAGCAAGGTAGCCGCGCCCCTCTACGGATTAAATGTGCTTGCCGAAGGCATAGAAGATGACCCCAACAATACGACACGATTTTTGGTGATATCTACGCAAGATGCCGCGCAGTGTGGCAAAGATAAAACGTCTTTAGTTGTTTCCACCAAGAATCAGCCAGGATCGGTACACTTGTTATTGGCGCCACTAGCAAAGAATCAGGTAAGTATGAGTAAATTGGAGTCGCGTCCTTCTAAAACCGGTTTGTGGGAATATGTGTTTTTTGTCGATTTGGAGGGGCATAGAGAGGATGAACATGTCGCACGCGCCTTAAACGAACTCGCACAGTCCGCCGCCTTCGTAAAGATTTTAGGTTCATATCCAAGCGCGGTATTCTAATTCCAACCTAATGCTGAGCGGCTATGACTCTCCCGTGTGATCTTGCTCCGGCTTATATACGCGGTATTACGCCGTACCAGCCAGGTAAGCCTCTGTCTGAATTAGAGCGCGAACTTGGCATTCACAATGCGATCAAGCTTGCCTCAAACGAAAATCCCCAAGGCGCAAGCCCGGTGGCGGTGCGTGCCATGCAAGCAGCGCTTGCGGATATTTCGCGTTACCCCGACGGTAATGGCTTTGCATTAAAAAAAGCGCTGTCGGAGCGCTTTGCACTAGACCCGAGGCAGCTCGTTCTGGGTAATGGCTCCAATGACGTATTGGAATTTGTCGCGCGCGCATTTCTAAAACAGGGGTCGAACGCAATTTATTCGCGTCACGCATTCGCAGTCTACGCCCTGGTAGTGCAGTCAGTGGGTGCGGCGGGAATTGAAGTCGCGGCTAACAATTACGCACATGATTTGGATGCAATGCTTGCTGCGATTACCGATAATACCCGCATTGTATTTATCGCAAATCCAAATAATCCCACGGGCACCTTGCTAGATGCGGGCGCGTTACGCAAATTTCTCGAAGCGGTACCCGAGGAAGTTCTGGTCGTGCTTGACGAAGCTTATTACGAATATTTACCGCATGAACTTCGCGCAGAAAGCATTGCGTGGTTGCGTGATTTTCCAAACTTAATCATTACCAGAACATTTTCCAAAGCGTACGGTCTTGCGGGTTTGCGCGTCGGTTATGCCCTAACAAGTGCGTCTATCGCTGATCTTATGAACCGAGTCCGGCAACCTTTTAATGTGAACAGTATTGCATTGGCTGGCGCAGCAGCAGCGCTCTCGGACGTCGATCACGTTGCGCGTGTGGTTGAAAATAATTTTCTCGGCATGGCGCAAATAATGCGCGGATTGAGTAATCTTGGGCTAACGACTATTCCTTCCTATGCAAATTTCATCAGTTTTCGTGTTGATCGCGCCAGCGAAATTTACAATGAGTTGCTAAAAAAGGGCGTTATCATCCGCCCCATTGCGAGCTACGGCATGCCTGAATATCTCAGGGTCACCATAGGTCTGAAAAGTGAAAACGACCAGTTTTTGCACGCCCTAGCGGAGCTATTGCAGGTAGAGGCGCAACGTACCAGTTAATCGATAAGCGAATTTAAGTTAACCCTGTGGAAGATCTAGAGATAAATAAACTCGTCGTTTTTGGTGTGGGCCTGATCGGCGGGTCGTTTGCCGCTGCATTAAAAAAAGCAGATAAAGTAAAACACGTTGTTGGTGTAGGGCGCGGACAAGAAAATCTAGCGCGCGCGCTTCAACTCGGGTTGATTGATGAGGCAACTAACGACGTTGCGCTTGCATTACGTGACGCGGATTTTGTGTTACTCGCAGTTCCCATGGGACAAATGGCACCGATATTTTCGCAAATTGCCCCTTACCTTGAGGCGGGCGTCGTGGTTTCCGATGCGGGTAGTACCAAGGGCGATATCATTGTGGCGGCACGACGCGTATTGGGCGCGCGGTTTTCACGTTTTGTCCCTGCGCACCCGATCGCGGGTGCAGAACAAAGCGGTGCGAGCGCAGCGCGTTCGGATTTGTTTATTGGAAAGAAAGTCATCGTTACGCCGGAAGCAGATACTGACGGTATGGCACGGCATCGTGTTGCACAGGCATGGTCTGCTTGTGGCGCAGAGGTGATTTCGCTATCTGCTACGCAACATGACCAAGTGTTGGCAGCGGTAAGTCATTTACCTCACGTTCTTGCCTATGGTCTAGTGCATATGATTGCGATGCAGCCTAACGCCGAACAGCTATTTGAATTTGCCGCTGGGGGTTTTAAGGATTTCACGCGGATAGCGAGTAGTTCGGTAGAAATGTGGCGTGATATCTGTATGGGTAATAGAGATGCGTTACTACATTATCTCAATGCATATCAATTGCAGCTTAAGCAATTTGTTGGTTTTCTAGAAACTGGTGATGCCCATGCTATCGAAGCTATATTCGCGAAAGCGCGTGAGGCACGTGAGCAGTGGCTTGCCAAGAAAATCTAAACGATTGTTAGTCTAAAATATGGCGCTGTCGTATCTTATTCAACCCGGTGGACACCTCTCAGGTAGCATACGTGTGCCTGGAGATAAATCGATCTCCCATCGTTCTATTATATTGGGCGCAATCGCGCAAGGAACCACGCGCGTGAGCGGTTTTCTTGAGGGGGAGGATGCGCTTGCGACAATTAATATTTTTCGTGCCTTGGGTGTAAAAATAGAAGGACCGGAAAATAGCAGCGTAGTGGTGCATGGGGTAGGTAAATCAGGTTTGGTCGCCCCCAGAACCTTGTTGGATTGTGGTAACTCTGGTACCACAATGCGTTTGATGGCCGGTCTACTCGCCGCACAAAGATTCTCTTCTATCTTGACCGGCGACAGTAGTTTAGTCAAACGCCCGATGCGTCGCGTGGTCGAACCATTGACCAAGATGGGAGCACAAATAGAAACATCCACAAACGGCTGCGCACCTCTGAAAATTACCGGCAACTCTGGATTGTGCGGAATTGAATACGCCATGCCGGTGGCAAGTGCCCAAGTAAAGTCCGCCTTACTGCTTGCGGGGTTGTACGCCAGTGGCAAAACCTGTATCACTGAACGCGTCAAGACGCGCGACCATACGGAAAAAATGTTAAGCGCTTTTGGCTACCATCTAGTCTTAAGCGGTAACACCGTTTGCGTGACAAGTGAGGAAAAACTTAACGCCACGGACATAACAATTCCGTCAGATATTTCATCGGCAACGTTTTTTATCGTGGGCGCGTCTATTTCGCCCGGGTCGGACCTTGTGTTGCGAGGTGTTGGAATTAATCCAGCGCGTACCGGTGCTATAGAGATACTGCGCTTGATGGGCGCTGATATTGAACTGCAAAATGAATGCCTGATGGGCGGAGAACCCGTTGCCGATATCCGCGTACGCTACGCACCACTGTTCGGGATTGATATCCCGCAACCTTATGTTGCCGCAGCGATCGATGAATTTCCTGCGCTTTTCATTGCGGCTGCAAACGCAAAAGGAAAAACAGTACTTACAGGGGCCCATGAGCTGAGGGTCAAGGAAAGCGATCGCATACAAGTTATGGCAGATGGTCTGACGCGGCTAGGTGTCAATGCAACGCCTACGCTAGATGGAATGATTATTGTGGGTTCGAACTACGACGGCGGTGACATAGATTCTCACGGTGATCATCGCGTTGCGATGTCATTTGCGGTCGCGGCATTACGCGCGAAAACAGAGATAAAAATCAACGATTGCGCCAATGTTGCAACCTCGTTCCCCGGTTTCGCTGTTCTAGCGAGTGCACTAGGACTAAATATTTCTGAATGTAGCAACTAAGCACGTGGTAATTTCTGCTCAAATTCCAGTAGTCGCGATCGATGGGCCGTCTGCGTCTGGCAAGGGGACAGTCGCGACCTTGGTCGCACAGCAACTAGGGTTTCACGTCCTCGATAGTGGTTTGCTTTACCGCCTGTTGGCCTTAATGGCACGGCAGAAAAAGGTCGGTTTGGACGACGTACCGGCGTTGACTATGTTGGCGACGACTCTGGACGCCCAATTCAAACAGGGTCAGATCGTCGTAAACGGCGTGGACGTTAGCGAGGAAGTCCGATCGGAAGCGACTGCGGCCGGTGCATCGCAAGTAGCCGCCTACCCCTTGGTGCGACTAGGGCTTTTGCAAAAACAGCGAGATTATCGGCGATCCCCAGGTTTGGTCGCTGATGGACGCGATATGGGTTCCACTGTCTTTCCTGACGCGACCCTTAAGACCTATTTGACGGCAAGTGCCACAGAACGCGCTCGTAGACGTTATAAACAGTTGATAGAAAAAGGAATGCATGCTAATCTTAGCGAAATTTTGCAGGATATTGAGCAACGCGATGCGCGCGACGCTAGGCGTAGCGTTGCACCTCTGCAAAAATGCTCGGATGCTGAGTTGTTAGACAGCACGTCTTTGACCATAGACCAAGTCGTGGCGAAGATAGTGATGCGCTACCGTAACCTCGATCCGCGCCTGGTGCCATCAAGTTGAATCCCGGTTCTATTCCCGTTGGATTACCAACGGTTTAAGCTTAGGCAAATAGCACGTCTAAACTTTCAAGGTTTCCGAGATGTAACTTTGGTTGTGATTAACTTTGTTCGCGTAAGCGCAGCATATTTTTTCGGATTTAGAACGTAGTGATGAATACAGCTCCCACACCCGTCAGCAGTACTGAAAGTTTTGCAGCAATGTTTGAAGAAAGCTTATCACGCCAAGAGATGCGTGCTGGCGAAGTTATTACCGCAGAAGTGATTCACATCGATGCGAATTTTGTCGTGGTCAATGCAGGACTAAAGTCGGAGAGTTACATACCCGCAGAGGAATTTTACACTGAAAATGGTGAAGTCGACGTAAAGCCTGGAGACTTTGTCTCGGTCGCAATCGAATCGTTGGAAGATGGATTCGGTGAAACGCATTTGTCGAGAGAGAAGGCGAAAAGACTTGCCGCTTGGCACGAACTCGAAGTGGCTCTCGAAAAGGGAGCGTTAGTTCAAGGATTGGTCAACGGTAAGGTTAAGGGTGGATTAACAGTCATGGTTAATGGAATCCGCGCTTTCTTACCAGGATCGTTGGTTGATGTGCGGCCAATTAAAGACACCACGCCCTATGAAGGCAAGCAGCTCGAATTTAAGGTTATCAAATTAGACCGTAAGCGGAATAACGTCGTCGTCTCACGACGTGCGGTGTTAGAAGAATCCCAAGGCGCAGAACGTCAGGCGCTAATACAAAACCTTCAAGAAGGCGCAGTTGTTAAGGGAATTGCTAAAAACATTACCGATTATGGTGCGTTCGTAGACCTAGGCGGAATTGACGGATTGTTGCACATTACCGATCTCGCGTGGCGCAGAGTAAAACATCCATCCGAAGTTTTAGCAGTGGGTGATGAAGTTGAAGCAAAAATACTTAAGTTCGATCAAGAAAAAAACCGTGTTTCCTTAGGATTGAAACAGCTTGGGGAGGATCCTTGGGTGGGTCTTGCGCGGCGCTACCCGCAAAGCACGCGATTGTTTGGAAAGGTGAGCAATCTCACCGACTACGGTGCATTTGTTGAAATCGAACAAGGTATAGAGGGTCTGGTGCACGTGTCGGAAATGGATTGGACCAATAAGAATTTACATCCCTCACGCTTAGTTCAGCTTGGCGATGAGGTCGAAGTAATGATATTAGAGATCGACGAACAAAGACGGCGCATTTCGCTTGGCATGAAACAATGTCAAGCTAATCCGTGGGAAGGTTTCTCGATTAACCATAAGAAGGGCGACAAAGTAAGCGGTCAAATTAAGTCGATTACCGATTTCGGTGTATTCATCGGTTTGCATGGAGGAATTGATGGATTAGTTTATCTCTCAGACCTATCCTGGACTATTCCCGGCGAAGAAGCGGTACGTAATTTCAAGAAAGGCGAAGAGATAGAGGCAGTCGTCCTCGCTATAGACATTGAGCGTGAACGTATCTCTCTTGGCATTAAGCAGCTCGAGGGGGACCCATTTACCAGCTACGTCGCCGCTAACGAGAAGGATAGTATTGTAAAAGGTGTCGTGAAGCTGATAGACCCCAAAGGAGCGGTAATCACTCTCGATACGGATGTTGAAGGGTATCTGCGCGCTTCCGAAGTCTCGCGCGATCGAGTTGAGGACATAAATACTCACTTGAGGGAGGGAGACTCGATTACGGCTATGATAATCAATGTGGACCGTAAAAGTCGGGCAATCAATTTATCCATCAAAGCAAAAGATAGTGCAGACGATGCCGAAGTGATGCAGAAAATCGCAGCAGAGACGCCCAGCTCTACAACGACGAATTTAGGCGCAGCGTTGTTAAAGGCGAAATTAGATGTCAAAACTACCGACAGTTAAGGATTGCGGCATGACTAAGTCAGGGCTCATTAGCAAATTGGCCTTGCGTTACCCGCAGTTGGTAATCAAGGATGCGGAACTTGCAGTCAAGATGATTTTGGATGCAATGGCAAAAAGCCTTTCAGAGGGGCAACGTATAGAAATTCGCGGTTTTGGTAGCTTTAGTTTGAACTACCGACCGCCACGTATCGGGCGTAATCCGAAATCGGGAGAGAAGGTAAATGTTCCCGCAAAACACGTGCCGCATTTTAAAGCTGGAAAGGAATTACGCGAGCGGGTAGATCAAAAGAGTTAAACGATTGCATAATGAACCTGACACGGGCGGCATTATCGAGAGATTCTGCCGCTTTTTTATTAGCGAGGGGCGATTCTAATTATGCGTTATGTATATTTCATCATCAAATTGATCTTGTTTCTCGCGCTATTTGGGTTTGCCCTAAAAAACGATGAGACCGTCATACTGCGTTATTATCTAGGTCATGAGTGGCATGCACCGCTCGTTATTTATTTATTCATTTTTTTCGGTGGTGGTGTCGCTCTAGGCATACTGGCAAGCCTAGGTTATATCTTTAAACGGCGTCGTGAAATTTCATTCTTGAAACGCGAATTACGTTCCCGAAGTCAGTCTAGATTTTCTCCTGAACGTGTCGCTGAACCACCGGTAGATGCTTCTTAACGCAGTACAGCCTTTTTTGGTGCTCTATGAAGTTTGAGTTATGGTGGTTGTTGGCGTTCCCTTTGTTTTTTGCCTTGGGTTGGCTCACGGCGCGCATCGATATTAAACAATTGCTTTCAGAATCGCGCGCGCTGCCATTGTCGTATTTCAAGGGCCTAAACTTTTTGCTCAATGAGCAGCCAGATAAGGCGATCGAAGCGTTTATCGAAGTTGTCAAGATTAACCCACAAACTGTTGAATTACATTTTGCCCTCGGAAGCTTGTTTCGACGGCGTGGTGAAGTCGAACGTGCAATCCGCATGCACCAAAACCTCGTCGAGCGCGTCGATCTTGCACCAGAGCAAAAGTTAAATGCCTTGTTCGAATTAGCGCAGGATTATCTTAAGGCCGGATTGCTCGATCGTGCCGAAGAAGTATTTACCAAATTGCAAAGCACGCCGTATTCCGAATCTTCAGCGAAGCACCTTCTATCAATTTATGAGCAGGAAAAAGACTGGCAGAAAGCGATCGGCGTAGCGCAACGCTTGGAAGAATCCTCTGGGCAATCGCGCCAAAAAGAAATCGCCAATTTCTATTGCGAGCTTGCATTAAGCGAAATGATGAATACGAAATATTCTTCTGCCCGTGAATATTTGGAGCGCGCGCTCGCGGTACATAGGAAAAGCGTACGACCTAGTCTATTGTACGGAGATTTGGAGATTGCAGAGGAACATTATGCTGCGGCAATCGACGCCTGGAAAAGAATCGAAACGCAGAATCCGGCGTACCTTTCTTTGGTCGCGGAGAAGATACTGAGTGCTCATCAACAGCTCAAGAAATTAGATGAAGGACTCAATCTTTTGCAGGGGTATTTATCACGCTATCCATCTTTAGACTTGCTTAATGTTGTCTACCGCGCCACTCTGGAACGACATGGTCCGGAGAAGGCCTATATTCTTGTGCGTGACGAGTTACAACGGGCACCTACGCTGTTGGGACTCGATAAGCTGCTAGAGGCACGGCTTATGGAGACGCCCTTGGAGAGGCGTCACGATTTAGAGCTGGTCAAAAAGTTAGTGCACCAACACACACGTAGTCTCGCGCTCTATCGTTGCGATACCTGCGGATTTAAAGCGCGCCAATTTTATTGGCATTGCCCCGCGTGTGGCGGTTGGGAAACTTATTCACCAAAGCGTATTGAGGAAAGGGAGCTATCGGCATGAGCGAGTCACGCGTCATTGTGGCATTGGATTTTTCGCATGCCGATGCCGCGCTGAAACTTGCGCTGACGTTGAACCCAGCCGAATGCAAGCTAAAAGTGGGGAAAGAATTATTTGTCGCTGCAGGACCAAAGCTAGTCGAAAGCCTGGTACGGTTAGGTTTCGATGTGTTCCTAGATCTTAAGTTTCATGATATACCCAATACCGTCGCCGCCGCGTGCCGTGCTGCAGCATCGTTAGGTGTATGGATGATTAATGTCCATGCCGGCGGTGGGTGTAGAATGCTAAGTGCTGCACGT
>CANMPU010000027.1 GCA_947499755.1 Betaproteobacteria bacterium
GAAAATTTACGGATCTATTGTCCCCGACGGCTTAGGGAAATTTAGTGCCGTTTCCCGCCTAGAGACAGGCACCGTTACCCTTACTGCAAACAACGGTGCCATCGCGGCAAAACTAAAGCAATTTACGCCTAAGCTATTGGATCGATTCCGTAAACAAGGCGTTGAGGTTACTTCAATTCGCATTGAAGTGCAAGTTGGAAAAAGGGGGCAAAAACACCCGCTTATCGCGCCTAAGCAAAAACAGCTTAATCAGAAAACACTGCTGACGCTAAACGAGTTAAGCGCAAAACTGGAACCGGGGGCACTTAAAAACGCGTTGTCTAATATGATAAATCGGCATGTAAGCGATTCAGCGGACGATGAATCTGAGGACGATGGTCAGCGCGCCCATAATAAGGCCAACGATTAGCGAAATTTTCAATATCTGCCAGGAAAAAGTTAAGTAGCGCCGATTTTTAGTAAACGCGTACAAAAGTATCGTAGCGCCTACGGATATTAGAGCGATGAAGCCGATAATCCGTATAACTAGCACTCAAACACCCGTTAGAATAATACTCAATTCTGCACGCAGTGTAATAAGATCGCGGAGGGGGTCATATTGATTGCGCTTGCAGGGCAAAAAACGATGGGGCTTCTTCTTGTTTCTCAAAACTAACATATTCCCACGCACTTTGATCTTCAAGCAATTTGCGCAATAGCGTATTGTTCAGAGCATGTCCCGACTTGTGTCCTGAAAACGCGCCTATCAACGGATGGCCAAGAAGATAGAGATCGCCGACGGCATCCAAAACTTTGTGCTTAACAAATTCATCTTCAAAGCGTAAACCGTCGCTATTCAAAACACGATATTCGTCCATAACGATCGCGTTATCCAGGCTACCGCCCAGTGCCAATCCTTGCGATCGCATCATTTCGACGTCCTGCATAAAACCAAAAGTACGCGCGCGCCCTATCTCCTTAACATAAGAAGTGTCGGCAAAGTCTACGCTCACAGTCTGTACGGAACTTTCAAAAGCGGGGTGCTTGAATACGATACTGAAGTTGATTTTAAAGCCATTGAAGGGTTCAAATTTTACCCACTTATCCCCGTCCGCAACCTCAACCTGCTTTAGCACACGAATAAATTTCTTGGGCGCATTTTGTTCTTCTACTCCTGCAGATTGAAGCAAAAACACGAATGGGCTCGCACTACCGTCCATGATGGGTACTTCAGCTGCCGTAACATCGACGTAAGCATTGTCAATACCCAATCCGGCAAATGCGGACATCAGATGCTCAACAGTAGACACGCGCGCCCCGTCGCTTTCTAAGCAAGACGACAAACGCGTATCACGCACTTGATAGGGACCGGCTTTAATTTCCACCGCTGGGTTTAGGTCGGTGCGATTAAATACTATTCCGGTATTTACCGCGGCCGGCCGTAGAGTCATGTAAACCTTTTGACCCGTGTGTAATCCTACGCCAGTGGCTCGAATAATATTTTTTAAGGTCCGCTGTTTAACCATATCCTCGGCGATCTCGCTTATTCTCGTGAATCAAACTAAGTCACTATAATATCAAGTAATTGCGTTCGACGCGAGCGTTCCTCGCGGCGCATTCGTTAACAGAGTATATCTAGACTAATCTGCTTGCTTGCGCAAAAACGCCGGGATATCCAGTGTTTCAATTCCTGATTGCTTCATTGCCTCAACGGTTGCATCGCGGTTCCTTCTGCGAACGACGGCTGGAGTATCAAGCTCACTGTAACTAACAGTCAACGGTATCGCATCCGTCCCAGTTTTCACCACGTTCAACGGCTTGATCTGCGTACGGCTAATCGGCTTACCCAAACCAGTAGCAACCATGGTCACGCGGAGCTCATCGCGAATGGACTCGTCTATTACGGTACCCACAATCACTGTAGCGTCGTCAGCAGTAAATGATTTAATGGTCTCCATCACTTCGTGAACCTCACGCATCTTAAGGCTGGTACTCGCCGTAATATTTACTAACACGCCTCGAGCGCCGGATAGATTGGTATCTTCCAAAAGCGGGCTTGCGACCGCTTGTGCCGCTGCAATACGACCACGATCCGGTCCCGACGCGGAAGCCGAACCCATCATCGCCATGCCCATCTCCGACATCACGGTTCTCACATCAGCAAAGTCGACATTCACCAGCCCTGGACAATTGATCACTTCTGCGATACCGGCAACCGCACCATGTAGCACATTGTTAGCGGCCTCAAATGCTTCCAGCATACTGACATCTTCACCCAACACTTGCATGAGTTTGTCATTCGGAATCACGATCAGCGAATCCACGTGTTGTGATAATTCCTCTAGTCCTTCTTGCGCGACCTTAAGACGCTTCCCTTCAAAAGTAAATGGCTTGGTTACGACCGCAACCGTAAGGATACCCATGCTTTTCGCGATCTCAGCAACCACAGGGGCGGCACCAGTTCCTGTTCCACCACCCATCCCAGCCGTCAGGAATAACATATCCGCCCCTTCGATTAGCTCGGTAATCCGCTCTCTATCCTCTAACGCAGAGTCGCGACCAATATTCGGATTCGCTCCAGCACCTAATCCTTTTGTAATGGTGGTACCCAATTGCAATTGGATCTTGGCCTGGTTTCTTCGAAGTGCTTGAACGTCCGTGTTTGCGGAAATAAATTCCACACCCAGAACACCTTTGCTGATCATATGATCGATCGCGTTGCCACCACATCCGCCAACGCCGACAACTTTTATCACTGCTTCCTGGCTTTGCGCGTCCACTAGTTCAAACATGCCGTTCTCCTTGTCGTTCTAACATTAATAAATAAACCATAAATTTCCATCTCGTTAATATTCAAAAAGTGCTAAAAATTTGTTTGAAACCAATTTTTCATTTTCCCCAATACTTGGGAAACAGATCCGCTACGCATTCTTTCGACGTTGCGCCGTTGATATTGGTGATACCCATCCAACAACAGGCCGACGCCAGTTGAATAGCGCGGGTTTTTTATTACCTCTGCCAACCCACCCACGTACTGCGGCACACCCAAGCGCACTGGCATATGAAAAACTTCTTCACCGAGTTCGATCATTCCTGGCATGACGCTACTACCGCCGGTAATGACCACACCGGACGACAACAAATCTTCGTATCCGCCGCGGCGAAATTCAGCTTGCACTAGGCTATAGAGCTCCTCGACGCGCGGCTCTATCACTTCCGCTAAAGTTTGTCGCGAAAGTTGTCGCGCACCGCGATCGCCAACGCCCGGGACTTCGACCATTTCGTTAGCATCTGCCATTTGGCGTAGCGCGCACCCATAACGTCGTTTGATTTCCTCGGCGTCCTTCGTTGGCGTGCGTAATGCCATCGCGATATCATTGGTGATCTGGTCTCCAGCGATCGGAATCACTGCAGTGTGCCGAATCGCACCGTGGGTAAAAATCGCGACGTCGGTCGTTCCACCGCCGATGTCTACGAGACACACGCCCAAATCCTTTTCATCTTCCGAAAGTACTGCCAGCGCGGAAGCAAGCGGTTGTAGCATCAGGTCGTTGACTTCTAGTCCGCAACGCCGAATACATTTCAGTATATTCTGTGCTGCCGATACTGCGCCGGTAACGATGTGAACTTTTACCTCAAGTCGAACGCCACTCATGCCTATGGGTTCGCGCACATCCTCTTGCCCGTCGATAACGAATTCTTGATTGAGCACATGTAAAATTTGTTGATCCGTAGGAATGCTCACGGCTTTGGCAGTCTCAACCACGCGTTCCACATCGAGATGTGTCACTTCCCGGTCTTTGATCGCAACCATGCCATGGGAATTGAAACTTCTGATGTGGCTACCCGCGATTCCGGTATAAACATCGCGAATTTTTCTGTCGGCCATCAGCTCGGCTTCTTCTAACGCACGTTGAATGGCATGCACTGTCGACTCAATATTGACCACCACACCTTTTTTCAGCCCACGTGAAGGATGTTGCCCAAGCGCAACGATTTCTAATCCCTGGTCCGGAACAATGTCCGCAACGATGGCTGCTATCTTCGATGTGCCTATATCCAAAGCAACAATCTGGTTTTTCAATTCCTTCTGCTTACTCATGTGCTATCTCGTAACCTCCAAAAACGGCACTACGACAATATCTACTTGGCTTCATCCGCTGCGTTGTCCCCAGGTTATTCCCACGACGCGAACCGCAAACCCGTTCTCATAGCGCAGGTCAAAATACTTCCCGTTTTGCGGCGCCGCCGCCAGAACGACCGGGTACGATGTAACAAAGCGCTCCATCCTTTGTGCCACGTGTTCTCGACCCAATTCAATTACAACATCATTATCTAGACGCACTTGCCATGCCCCTCGGGCGGAGACTTTAATTTGATCTGGCGTGCGGCCTAGTGTTTGTAGCTGCGAGCGAAACTCTAGGTAGCGCTGAGAAATCTCTTTCACGTAATCTAGTGGGCTGATAAAAATAGGCAGTGCCGCATCCGAGGCCGCTGCGAATACATCGCCATGGGTGTCCACCAGCGCGGCATCACCCAAGCGTGCTAAGACATCATGTTCTTGCAGTGAGACGACAATGCGATTGGGCCACTCACGCCGAAAATTTGCAGTTCGCACCCAAGGAAGTTTTTCAAAGGTTGACTTTGCCGCGATTAGATCAAGTGTGAAAAAATTTCCCTTAAGCTCTCTGTAGACTATTGTTTCTATCTGCTGTGGTGTGACGTAGCGCAATTTCCCGGCAACGCGAACATCGCGCACAGAAAACGCGTCCAGTTGCAGCACCATCAGTAAAAATGCATAACCCAGCATGAACCCCGCGCCCAAAAATAATAGGTTTGCGATTCTCGATAACGCCTGCTGGTTATCCCACATATGCGAGCTCCATTATCCTTAGTACTAGGTCATCAAAATCCAGCCCTTGTGCTTTTGCGGCCATGGGTACTAAGGAATGATCTGTCATTCCCGGCACGGTATTCACTTCTAAAAAGTAGGGGTTGCTGTCCTTATCGAGCATGACGTCGCAACGACCCCAATCCTTGCAACCTAGAAGGCGAAATGCACGCAATGCCAGTTCTTGGACAGATTTCTCGGTTGTGGCGCTCAGCCCGCTTGGACAGAGATAGCGTGTGTTATTCGCGAAATATTTGGCGTCATAGTCATAAAATTCACGTGGCGTTTCTAAGCGAATCAGCGGCAGTGCGCTATCGCCAAGCACTGCGGCGGTAAGCTCGCTACCACTAATGAATTGTTCAGCTAAAATGATATCGTCATAGCGTGACGCAAGTTCGTACGCCTGTTTAAGCTCTTGAATAGTGCTTACCTTACTGACGCCAATACTTGATCCTTCGCGTCCTGGTTTTACAACAACCGGCAATCCGAGATATTCCGTAACGGCGTCAAAGCTAAAGTCTGGTGCTAACAACAAAAATCGCGGCGTCGGAATTCCCGCTGCTTGCCAAATCAGCTTAGTACGCCATTTATCCATCGCGATTGCACTTGCCATGACACCACTACCTGAATAGGGAATACCCAACCACTCCAGCGCGCCCTGAATTGTTCCATCTTCGCCAAAGCGCCCGTGCAGCGCGATAAACACACGATCGAATTTCAGTGCTGCTAACTCATTTAGCCCATGTTGGCTAGGATCAAACGCATGTGCGTTAACGCCGCGCCGTATTAATGCAGCCAAAACCGCGGATCCGCTTTTCAGCGAAATTTCACGTTCGGCAGATTTTCCGCCCATTAACACACCGACTTTTCCGTAGTCACGTTGCACAACCGCATCGCGCACCTGCGAATTGCCTAAGCCCACGCTGCCCGAGCTAAATTTTGCAGCCATGCAATAGTCCGCCATTAAGGCTCCCCAATAATTCGGACTTCCGCTTCCAAATCCACGCCGCATAGGTCTTTGACTCCTTGTTGAACTTGTTGAATCAATGCTTCGATATCTGCTGCCATTGCTGTGCCAGTGTTCACAATAAAATTTGCATGCTTTTGCGAAATCTCGGCACCACCCACCCTCAACCCCTTGAACCCACATTGCTCTATCAGTCTTGCGGCAAAATCGCTCTTAGGGTTGCGAAACACCGAGCCGGCATTGGGTCGATCGAGCGGCTGTGTCTCGCCACGTTGCTTCAGCAGGACATCGATGGTTTGCTTCCCACGCTTTGCGTCGCCACGATCTAGCCTTATCCAAGCAGCAAGAAACCATTCTGTTAACGCTGGCGTGTTCTGGTTTCCCTTTAAGGTAACGGAGCGATAACCGACTTCGTAGTCTTCGCGGTTGCGCTGCATGACTTTTCCATCGCGGCCAACGACTAAAACACGATGAACCATGCCCCATGTTTCGTGCCCGAAACAGCCGGTATTCATCGCGAGCGCGCCCCCCAAGGTACCCGGGATACCGACTAAAAATTCAGCGCCGCATAGGCCGTGACGCGCCGTAAATCGCGCGAGTTTGGGTGAAGCGACACCCGCTTCGCAATAAACCGTCAACGCCAGTTCGCCTGATTCACTTTGCGTTTCATTTTCCAAACGCAGCGCACTTAACGCGGGATGGGTCAGAATCACCGTGCCACGTACGCCGCCATCCCGTACAAGCGTATTGCTACCTAGCCCAATGAAATATATCGCTTCATCACTAGGCAAGGAACGTAGGAATTGCGCCAAATCTTCAATATCGGCTGGCGCATAAAATCGATCTGCCAATCCGCCAACACGCCAACTGGTGTGTCGCGCCATGGAAATGTGCGTTTGCAATTTCCCTCGCAATTCCTTATGCGCTAATAGCTGTTGTTCCGCCATATTCATAAGAGTTTCATACTGAAACCGTAGTCACTATCTAAGCGCTTCATTTGTGCAACCTCAATTTTCGTCGCGGTTCTATCGCCAAAGCGTTCACCACCGAACCGATAGATCCGGCGCCCATTAACACGACGACATCATTCGCGAGCGCAACATTAATAGTCGTTTTTGCTAACTCCTCGATATGCTCTACGAAAATTGGCTCAACCTTGCCAAATACGCGAATCGCTCGCGATAAAGTACGGCCGTCAGCGGCAACGATCGGGGTTTCCCCGGCCGCGTAAACTTCGGTCAGTAGCAAAACATCTGGTGTAGATAATGCTTTTACGAAATCTTCGAATACATCACGGGTGCGCGTATAGCGATGTGGTTGAAATGCGAGAATAACCCTACGCCCAGGGTAGGCACCGCGAATCGCTTCCATGGTCGCAGCGATTTCTGTTGGGTGATGGCCATAGTCTTCGATTAAAGTGAACGCGCCGCCCTGCGGCAACTGAATCTCACCATGTTTCTGGAAACGTCTTCCGACGCCTTTAAATTCTGCAAGCGCTTTAACGATAATGTCATCAGCAATTCCTAATTCATTGGCAACGGCGAAGGCCGCCAATGCGTTACGTACATTGTGTAGCCCCGGCAAATTAAGATTTACCTCAACTTTGCTGAGCGTGCTTGAACTACCGTTTTTCGGTTTGATCACGAGGAAACGCATACGGCCACTACAATGCTCAACGTTTTCTGCGCGCAATTGCGCATCTTCGGACAAGCCGTAAGTCGTAATCGGCTTGGAAATATTTGGCAGTAGTGCACGCAGTTGCGGGTCATCAATACATAGCACCGCCCTACCGTAAAAAGGTAGATGGTGGATAAAATCGACAAATGCTTGTTTTAATTTATCGAAGCTATGGTCGTAGGTTTCCATGTGATCGGCGTCGATGTTGGTGACCACGGTTAACACTGGCTGAAGATAAAGAAAAGACGCGTCAGATTCGTCTGCTTCAACGACGATGAACTCTCCACTGCCCAGTTTGGCATGCGCACCGGCGCTCACGAGCTTGCCGCCGATAACAAACGTGGGGTCCATGCCTGCTTTCGCCAAAATACTTGCGACCAAACTAGTGGTCGTTGTCTTTCCGTGGGTACCCGCGATCGCAATTCCTCGCTTTAGACGTAGCAACTCAGATAGCATGAGCGCGCGCGGGACCACCGGAATGCCACGCTCTTTCGCCGCGACCACTTCTGCGTTTTGTTGCGGCACTGCAGTGGAGACAACCACAACATCAGCGTGTTCGATATTCTGCGCGGCATGGCACAAATATACCTTAGCACCTAGGCTTCTTAATCTGCGCGTTGTCGTGCCGTCCACGAGATCAGAGCCACTAATTTGAAATCCGAGGTTCAGCAGCACCTCGGCAATACCGCTCATTCCGGATCCGCCAATTCCAACAAAGTGAATTTTTTTAATTTTGTGTTTCATCGTTGCCTTGATTGGTTATCATCAACACGCACACTCGGTACAAGCTTCGGCGACCAGACGTGTCGCGTCTGGTTTCGCTAGTCCACGCGCGCGCATAGCAATCTCAAGCAGTTTTTCTCGCGTTAAACTGTGTATGAGTTGCGCTAGCGCTATGGGGGTAAGCTCGGATTGGGGGATTAAAATCGCAGCGCCGTGCTCGGACAAAAACTTCGCATTGTGCGTTTGATGATCATCAACGGCGTGCGGGTATGGGACCAGTATGCTGGCAATTCCAGCAACGGTAATTTCCGCAATAGTTAAGGCACCCGCTCGGCACAACAATAAATCGCAGTCGGCATAATG
>CANMPU010000028.1 GCA_947499755.1 Betaproteobacteria bacterium
ATTATCGCCGTTATTATGATTCTCGTGGATCTGCGCAATGGCCGCGGCGAGATTGATGATATCGATCATTTGGGCAATCGTCGGGTACGCTCTGTCGGTGAGTTAGCCGAGAATCAGTTTCGTGCCGGACTCGTTCGTGTCGAACGCGCCGTAAAGGAACGTTTGAGCCAAGCGGAATCCGAAAATCTAATGCCGCATGATTTGATTAATGCGAAACCAATTTCATCAGCGATTAGAGAGTTTTTTGGTTCGAGTCAATTGTCCCAGTTTATGGATCAAACCAATCCCTTGTCGGAGATTACCCATAAGCGGCGTGTTTCGGCGCTAGGACCTGGAGGCCTAACGCGTGAGAGGGCCGGCTTTGAGGTCAGAGACGTTCATCCCACGCATTATGGGCGGGTGTGTCCTATTGAAACGCCAGAGGGCCCCAATATCGGATTAATTAATTCGCTCGCACTTTTTGCGCGTACAAATGAGTACGGATTTTTAGAGACACCGTATCGTAAAGTAGAGAATGCAAAAGTGACCGACGAGATCGTGTATTTATCGGCGATTGAAGAAGGTCAATATGTAATCGCGCAGGCCAATGCTGCTCTGGATAAAAAAGGTAAGTTTATCGACGAATTGGTGTCGTGTAGACATCGCAACGAATCGGAGTTGTCCTCCCCGGATAAAATCCAATATATGGACGTTGCGCCATCGCAAATTGTCTCGGTTGCTGCGTCGTTGATCCCTTTTTTGGAGCACGATGATGCGAATCGTGCCTTGATGGGCTCGAACATGCAGCGGCAAGCGGTGCCGTGTTTGCGTGCCGAAAAACCCTTAGTGGGGACTGGTATCGAGCGCACCGTCGCCGTAGACTCGGGCACTACGGTACAAGCGCTACGTGGCGGAACAGTAGATTACGTCGACGCCGGACGTGTCGTTGTGCGTGTTCGCGATGAGGAAACCTCCGCAGGAGAGGTGGGCGTTGATATCTACGGGCTGATTAAATATACGCGCTCTAACCAAAACACCAATATCAACCAGCGTCCGTTGGTGGAGATCGGCGACTCTATTGCAAAGGGCGACGTGATTGCCGATGGTGCCTCAACCGACATGGGCGAGTTGGCGTTGGGGCAAAATTTACTTGTGGCATTTATGCCTTGGAACGGCTTTAACTTTGAGGACTCTATTCTTATCTCCGAACGCATTGTCGCCGAGGATAGATTTACCTCCATCCATATAGAGGAGCTGACGATAGTCGCGCGCGACACTAAGCTTGGACCGGAAGACATTTCGCGCGATATTTTTAATTTATCTGAAACAATGTTAGGCCGATTGGACGAGTCGGGCATCATTTATATCGGCGCTGAAGTCGAGGCCGGGGATGTGTTGGTTGGTAAGGTTACGCCTAAGGGCGAAACACAGCTAACGCCTGAAGAGAAATTATTGCGTGCGATTTTTGGTGAGAAGGCATCGGATGTTAAAGACACGTCGCTGCGTATGCCTTCTGGCATGTCGGGGACGGTGATCGACGTTCAGGTATTTACCCGTGATGGAATTGAGCGTGACAAGCGTGCGCAGCAAATCATTGAAGATGAGCTTAAGCGTTACGACAAAGACCTTGCCGACCAGATGCGTATCGTGGAAGCAGATGCCTTCGGCCGTATAGAAAGACTATTGATTGGGAAAACAGCGAACGGCGGTCCGAAGCGATTGGCTAAGGGAAGCAAAATTACAAAAACCTATCTTTCAGAGGTGGAGGCCCATTCCTGGTTTGATATTCGTCTAGCGAATGATCAAGCAAGTCGCCAGCTAGAGCAGCTCAACGAGAGCATCGCGCTAAAGCGTAAAGAATTTAGCGCTGCCTTCGAGGAAAAAAAGAAGAAATTAACTCAAGGCGATGAACTGCCACCGGGCGTACAAAAAATGGTCAAGGTCTACGTTGCCGTTAAGCGACGCTTACAGCCGGGCGATAAAATGGCAGGCCGCCACGGCAACAAGGGTGTGATATCTAAGATTGTACCGGTGGAAGATATGCCGCACACCGAGGATGGAATTCCGATGGATATTGTGCTTAACCCCTTGGGCGTCCCGTCGCGTATGAATGTTGGCCAAATTCTTGAGACTCACTTGGGTTGGGCTGCAAAGGGGTTGGGTAAGAAAATTGACGATATGTTGCAGCAGCAAGCAAAAGTCGCGGAATTGAGAAAATTTCTTACAAAGATTTATAACTCAAGTGGCAAGCCAGAAGATATTGCATCATTTAGCGACGAAGAAATTTTCGCATTGGCGAAAAATCTAAAAAACGGTGTTCCATTTGCGACTCCGGTGTTCGATGGTGCCAGTGAAGCCGAGATTAAGGATATGCTGGATCTGGCCGACTTACCTCGATCTGGGCAAATTGCCTTGGTGGACGGCAGGTCTGGTGAGCCGTTTGCGCGCCCAGTTACTGTGGGATATATGCACGTAATGAAGCTGCATCACCTGGTCGACGACAAGATGCACGCGCGTTCCACTGGATCGTATAGCTTGGTGACGCAACAACCGCTCGGTGGTAAGGCGCAATTCGGTGGTCAACGATTCGGCGAAATGGAGGTTTGGGCACTGGAAGCTTATGGTGCCGCATATACCTTGCAGGAAATGTTGACCGTGAAGTCGGACGATGTCGCGGGACGTACAAAAATCTACGAAAATATCGTCAAAGGCGAACACAAAATCGATGCTGGTATGCCAGAGTCATTTAATGTGTTGGTAAAGGAAATTCGTTCGCTCGCGATCGATATAGATCTAGAAAGATTCTAAATAAGGCCTTATTTACAAGATTATGTATAGCTTAGGACTTTTGATCTTCTTAACCTTGGAGTTTCTATGAAAGCATTGCTCGATCTTTTTAAACAAGTTACCCAAGAAGAAGAATTTGATGCGATAAGCATTAGTTTGGCTTCACCAGAAAAAATTCGCTCTTGGTCTTATGGTGAAGTGAAGAAACCAGAGACTCTTAACTATCGTACGTTTAAGCCTGAGCGCGACGGTTTGTTTTGCGCAAAAATATTTGGGCCCACGAAAGACTACGAGTGCTTGTGCGGAAAATATAAACGGCTAAAACACCGCGGTGTGATCTGCGAAAAATGTGGTGTCGAAGTGACGTTGCAAAAAGTGCGTCGCGAGCGCATGGGTCATATCGAACTCGCAAGTCCGGTCGCTCATATATGGTTTTTGAAATCATTGCCGTCACGTCTGGGTATGGTGCTGGATATGACGCTGCGTGATATTGAAAGAGTCCTCTATTTTGAAGCTTATGTTGTAACTGACCCTGGCATGACGCAGCTGAATCGCGCTCAGCTCCTCACCGAAGACGATTATTTGGCCAAGGTCGAAGAATACGGCGACGATTTTTCGGCGAGTATGGGCGCCGAAGGCGTGCGCGATCTATTGCGTAACCTCGATTTAAATCGCGAGGTCGAAACCTTGCGCAAGGAATTGGAAACTACTGGGTCAGAAACGAAGATTAAAAAATATGCCAAGCGCCTAAAGGTGCTAGAGGCGTTCCAAAAATCAGGAATTAAACCGGAATGGATGGTCTTGTCTGTGTTACCGGTACTCCCGCCAGATCTGCGTCCTTTGGTTCCTCTTGATGGCGGGCGTTTTGCGACTAGCGATTTAAACGATCTTTATCGGCGTGTTATTAATCGCAACAATCGCTTGAAGCGCTTGCTCGAACTCAAAGCGCCGGAAATTATTGTGCGCAACGAGAAGCGTATGCTGCAGGAGGCGGTAGATTCGTTGATGGACAATGGACGTCGTAGCAAGGCGATGACAGGCGCAAATAAGCGGCCATTAAAATCATTGGCCGACATGATCAAAGGTAAGGGCGGTCGATTCCGTCAGAACTTGCTTGGCAAGCGCGTTGATTATTCCGGTCGTTCCGTGATCGTTGTTGGGCCGCAGTTAAAACTTCACCAGTGCGGGCTACCAAAGAAAATGGCATTGGAATTGTTCAAGCCGTTTATTTTCCACAAACTCGAAGTACTGGGATTGGCGACGACAATCAAAGCATCCAAACGTTTAGTGGAAGCAGAAGTGCCAGAGGTATGGGACATACTAGAAGAGGTTATTCGGGAACACCCGGTGATGTTAAATCGTGCGCCAACTCTACATCGTTTAG
Organism: Betaproteobacteria bacterium; assembly: GCA_947499755.1. GTDB lineage: Bacteria > Pseudomonadota > Gammaproteobacteria > Burkholderiales > CANMPU01 > CANMPU01. The sequence goes on from CANMPU010000028.1 coordinate 4,151, forward strand.
GGATACAAGCATTCGAGCCTGTGCTGATTGAAGGAAAGGCGATACAGCTGCATCCTTTGGTTTGCGCCGCGTTTAATGCGGACTTCGATGGAGATCAGATGGCGGTTCATGTGCCATTGTCTATCGAGGCGCAAATGGAAGCGCGCACTTTGATGTTAGCGAGCAATAACGTGCTGTCGCCAGCAAATGGCGAACCTATTATTGTTCCTTCGCAGGATATTGTATTGGGGCTCTACTATATGACGCGCGAGAAGGTAAACGCCTGGGGCGAGGGCATGGCGTTCTCCGACGTCCGCGAAGTGGTCAGGGCGTATGAAACTGGATCTATTGAATTACACGCCAAAATCAAGGTTCGTATTAAAGAGGCGATCATTGATGCACAGGGTGAGAAACAGGAAAAAATAACGCGTTATGACACCACGGTCGGGCGCGCAATGTTGTCCGAGATACTTCTGCCAGGCTTATCGTTTAGTCTGATCAATAAAGCGCTTAAAAAGAAAGAGATTTCGAAACTGATCAACGTTAGTTTCCGCAGATGCGGCCTACGCGACACCGTGATTTTTGCAGATCGATTGATGTATACCGGCTTTACCTTTGCGACCCGTGCTGGAATTTCGATATGCGTCGACGATATGTTAGTGCCGCAGCAAAAAGGTGAAATTATTTCATCCGCAGAAAAAGAAGTGCAGGAAATTGAAGCCCAGTACACGTCGGGATTGGTGACGCACGGCGAGCGTTATAACAAAGTCGTGGATATTTGGGGTCGAGCGGGCGACATGGTTGCTAAGGCGATGATGGAGCAGTTGGGAACCGAGCCGGTTGTGGAGTGGGATTTTAAGAAGAATGAATATGTCATATCCAAGGATAAAAAGGGCAACCCACTTACGCAGGAAGCATTTAATGCGATTTATATGATGGCCGACTCTGGTGCGAGAGGTTCCGCAGCACAAATCCGTCAATTGGCCGGGATGCGCGGGCTGATGGCAAAGCCGGATGGCTCGATTATCGAAACCCCGATTAAAGCAAATTTTCGTGAAGGATTAAATGTACTGCAATACTTTATTTCCACTCACGGTGCACGAAAGGGTCTTGCGGATACCGCGTTGAAAACGGCGAATTCCGGATACCTCACGCGACGACTCGTGGATGTCACTCAGGATTTGGTCGTTATCGAAGACGACTGCGGAACCACTCAGGGTGTTGCGATGAAGGCATTACTAGAAGGTGGTGAAGTCATTGAGGCGTTACGCGAGCGCGTTCTAGGCCGCGTTGTCACGCATGATGTCGTTCACCCCGAGACAGGCGAAGTGCTCTATGCGGTCGATGAGCTTTTGGATGAGGACGCAGTCGATGCCATTGAAGCACTGGGCATCGATGAAATCAGAGTGCGTACACCACTGACATGTGAGACACGTTTTGGCCTTTGCGCGAAATGTTATGGGCGCGATCTTGGGCGCGGACAATTAGTGAACGTTGGCGAAGCGGTTGGTGTCATCGCAGCGCAATCTATTGGCGAGCCTGGTACGCAACTTACGATGCGCACGTTCCATATTGGCGGCGCAGCATCACGGACGGCAGTAGCGAGCCAGGTCGAAACAAAATCAAACGGCGTCATTCATTATTCCGCCAGCATGCGCTACCTTACAAATGTGCGCGGGGAGCAAGTGGCGATTTCGCGTAGCGGCGAAATTATCGTTCAGGATGATGGCGGTCACGAACGCGAAAGACATAAAATTCCTTACGGCGCAATGTTGATGGTGAAGGATGGTGCTGTGAGTAAAGCGGGGCAAGTTCTTGCTAGTTGGGACCCACATACGCGTCCGATTATTACGGAATACGCGGGCCGTGTTCGGTTCGAAAATGTCGAAGAAGGCGTGACTGTCGCAAAAACAATTGATGAAGTGACTGGGCTTGCAACGTTGGTTGTTATCGACCCGAAACGCCGCGGTGTCTCACAGGTCAAAGGCGTGCGACCACAGGTAAAAATGATCGGCGAGGACGGGCAGGAGGTAAAGATCGCGGGAACCGACCATCCAGTGAATATTACTTTCCAGATTCACTCGATTATTACTGTTAAAGATGGTCAGCAGGTAAATGTGGGAGAGGTTCTCGCGAGGATTCCGCAGGAATCTAGCAAGACGCGCGATATTACTGGTGGACTGCCACGGGTAGCCGAACTCTTCGAAGCACGTTCGCCTAAGGATGCGGGACTGTTAGCTGAAGTCACGGGTACTGTATCGTTTGGCAAGGATACGAAAGGTAAGCAGCGCTTGGTAATTACCGACATGGAAAACGTTGCGCACGAATATTTGATTCCAAAAGATCGGCACGTTATGGCGCATGATGGCCAAGTGGTAAATAAAGGCGAAATGATCGTCGATGGCCCGGTTGATCCTCACGATATACTTCGTTTGCTCGGGGTGGAGGCGTTGACGCGGTATATCACGGATGAAGTTCAGGACGTTTATCGTTTGCAGGGTGTGAAGATTAACGACAAACACATCGAAGTCATCGTTCGGCAGATGCTGCGGCGTGTGCAGATCACTGATGCTGGGGATACACGATTTATTACTGGTGAGCAGGTAGAGCGCGCGGACTTACTAGAGGAAAACGAACGCATGCAAGCTGCAAACAAGAAACCCGGGTCCTTCGATTATGTGCTACTGGGCATCACGAAGGCCTCGCTCTCGACCGACTCTTTCATTTCTGCAGCTTCGTTCCAGGAAACCACCCGAGTGCTAACGGAGGCTGCGATTATGGGCAAGCGCGATGACCTCAGGGGTCTCAAGGAGAATGTGATCGTCGGTCGTCTCATACCGGCTGGGACAGGCCTCGCGTACCACAATACGCGGCGCAAACAAAAACTCGGGATCGATTTAGCGAGCGGACGAGGATTTGAAGACGCTGTTGTCAGCGATTCCGAAGATAAACAAGAAGTTGCTTGACACTGATGGCCATAAGAAAATAAAATACTTGGCTTTTCTATGAAACGTGCGTGGCGCAAATTGCCTTCGAGGTAGTTTGCTGGAGCGAGACAGGACGGCGGAAGCGCCGTCCTCGATTTTTTAAGGACGCTATTTTGCCAACAATTAGTCAGCTGGTTCGAAAACCCAGGACCGCTAAACGAGAAAAAAGTAAAGTTCCTGCGCTGGGAAATTCCCCGCAGAAACGCGGCGTTTGCACCCGTGTGTATACGACAACACCAAAAAAGCCGAACTCGGCGTTGCGTAAGGTTGCACGTGTACGCTTGACGAATGGTTTTGAAGTATCTAGTTATATTGGCGGTGAGGGACACAATCTTCAGGAACACTCAGTCGTTCTCATACGCGGTGGGCGGGTTAAAGATTTACCTGGCGTGCGTTATCACACGGTTAGAGGGAGTCTGGATACGGCAGGGGTAAAAGATCGTAAACAGGGCCGTTCTAAATATGGGACAAAACGTCCTAAGGCGGAATAGTTACCACATGGTTTTAATAAATTCATACCGAGGATTGCATGCCTAGACGTCGTGAAGTACCGAGAAGGTTGGTGCTGCCAGATCCAAAATACGGAAACCAGGAGATTGCCAAATTCGTCAATGTATTGATGACGCGCGGCAAAAAAGCGGTGGCGGAGCGAAATATTTATGGCGCCCTGGAGCACATTGCTAAAAAAACAAGTAAGGATCCCTTGGAAATCTTCATACTAGCGCTTGCGAACGTTAAGCCTGTCGTCGAAGTGAAAAGTCGAAGAGTGGGCGGTGCAAATTATCAGGTACCTGTAGAAGTAAGGCCGTCGCGCCGCAACGATTTGGCGATGCGTTGGCTAAGGGATGCGGCAAGAAAGCGTGGCGAAAAATCCATGGGGGCGCGTCTGGCGGGCGAGTTAGTCGAGGCCGCCGAGGGTCGCGGCGGCGCGATCAAAAAGCGTGAAGAAATACATCGTATGGCCGAAGCCAATAAGGCTTTTTCGCATTACCGGTTCTAAACCTGGATTATTTCTGTGGCTCGTAAAACCCCAATTGAACGTTATCGCAATATCGGCATCATGGCCCATATTGACGCTGGCAAAACCACGGTAACGGAACGCATACTTTTTTATACCGGTGTGTCCCATAAAATTGGCGAAGTTCATAACGGTGCTGCCGTGATGGATTGGATGGAACAAGAACAAGAACGTGGGATCACGATTACGTCCGCGGCAACAACCTGCTTTTGGAAGGGCATGGAAAGTAATACCCCAGAACATAGGATTAATATCATCGATACGCCAGGCCACGTAGATTTTACTATTGAAGTAGAGCGTTCTTTGCGCGTCCTTGATGGTGCATGTGCGGTTTTTTGCGGTGTGGCTGGCGTTCAACCGCAAACGGAAACAGTTTGGCGTCAGGCAAATAAATATGGCGTTCCGCGTCTGGCATTCGTCAATAAGATGGATCGCTCAGGAGCTAATTTTCTTCGCGT
>CANMPU010000029.1 GCA_947499755.1 Betaproteobacteria bacterium
GAATATCCCATTTACAGTATCCCTGCCTAAAACCGGTTAAGAAGGCTTTTTTATTTCTTCTTGGGCGGTCATTAGGAGATCATCATTAGTAATTCATTTGAACGTCTTGGCCTATCGGCCTCGTTGCTACGCATTGTTTCTGAGCAAAACTATACAGACGCGACACCCATACAAGCGCAGGCAATTCCACTTGTTCTTGCGGGCCGCGATATTCTAGCAAGCGCGCAAACAGGTACGGGGAAGACTGCAGCCTTCGCTCTGCCATTACTGCAACGGCTTGCAGAAAAGAATTCCAATACCACGAAACGCGTATCGGTTGCACCACGTGCGCTGATACTCGTGCCAACGCGCGAGCTTGCGGCGCAAGTAAAAGACGCCGTACAGACCTATGGGAAATATCTACCGTTCAAATCTCTTACTATCATGGGTGGGGTAGGTTATGGTGCACAAGCGCAAACACTACGGCGTGGCGTGGATGTCCTTATCGCGACACCCGGCAGGCTGCTTGATCACGTCAAGCAACGCACCGTTGATCTCAGTAAGATTGAAATATTGGTCTTGGACGAAGCAGATCGTATGCTCGACATGGGGTTTATTGTAGACATTCGTAAATTAATAAGTTTTGTGCCAACGCAACGGCAAACACTTATGTTTTCTGCGACCTTCACAACTGAGATTCGCCAGCTCGCGGCAAGCTTGCTCAAAGATGCCACGCAAATAGATGTTGCCAAACGCAACGAACCCACCGGTCTGGTCACTCAAATCGCTCACCCGGTCGATCAAGATAAAAAACATGGCCTGCTCACGCACCTGGTCGAAACCAACAACTGGCAACAAGTGCTCGTGTTCACACGCACCAAACACGGTGCGGATCGTCTCGTCGATCAGTTGAAACGAAACGGTATTGAAACCGATGCGATTCATGGAGATAAAAGTCAACATCTGCGTACCCGTTCGCTTGCGCGCTTTAAAAATGGCGCGCTACGTGTGCTGGTTGCTACCGACATCGCATCGCGCGGCATTGACATCGATACGCTACCCTACGTGGTGAATTACGATATGCCGCATGTGGCCGAAGATTACGTGCATCGTATTGGCCGTACTGGTCGTGCTGGTGCAACTGGCAATGCAATTTCGCTTATCGGTGAGGAAGATCGTTCACGTTTGTCGGCTGTAGAACGCCTGCTCAATAAAAAAGTAGAGCAAAAAATTATTGCTGGATTTGAACCATCACATCGTGCGCGGCCAACGAAGCCGCATGCAAATTCCGGTAAACGCGAATGGCAACCGCGTGGTCAAGCGCCTGGCGCGAAACGACCCCCACGTGTTGCGAGTGAAGGCAATCGACGGAGGCAGTTTTCAAACGCGCCGCGCTCGAGAGCTGCGTAGCGCCAACTAAAAAAAGAGGCCGCTTTCGCGGCCCTTTTTTCATGCTTTTTTCACGGAGCAGATTCAATCTAAGCGATTTCTGAGTTTCTCATACCCAAGCGACCCACGCCGCGTCGGTGCAACCACGCGAGCAACGGTGATCCAAAGTAAGTCTTAACGTCTGCTGGCCAATTAGGCTCGTTGCTCAGATAGGGTTAGCGTTTTCGTTGCGATGACTATGTGTCTAGGTACGCCATGGCACATGTGGTAATAGCATATGATATTTTCAACCAAACAAAAGGCGAGCGATAATGAGAAAGTGCATAATCTGTATTGTTGGATCGTGATTGGAAGCGTTATCGGCCGTCGCGTCGGCGCTGGTCAGTGTGTTGGTCGGTGAGGTAATTCGCCGCAGACCACTATTTTCGGTTAATGACGAAACACCGCGTGCCGTCCATCGGGTGAAATCACTCGTATCAACCGAATAGGCGGTAGTAATGGGGTCATTCTTTATTCTGCTGAGTATTTTTTCCGGATTGCTTCACCTGTATGTGGGTTGGCGAGTCGTTCCTGCCCTGAGTGTATTTCCGGCCCTCCAAATGATATGCGTCGTGCTGCTGCTGACGTCGGCGGTACTTATTCCATGCGCGCTTTTTGCCAGACGCGCCAAATTGCCTTATGCGGCAGATCTGGTCGCGTGGACGGGCTTTCTATTGATGGGATTGTTCTCGTCGCTATTCGTGTTGACGATTACCCGTGATGTTTTTCTATTTGCCGTGGCGGCCATGGCGATCAACTGGCCCAGCGTCATTCAAATGGGTACGTTGGAAGTAAGCTCTGCGTTGGCGCTCCTGGCATTGGCAATTCTTGTGACCATATGCGGATTGGTGAATGCGCGGCGTATCGCTACCGTGGTCGAAATCGATATTCCAATAACCAATCTTCCGCCGGTATTGCACGGTTTTAGTATTGTGCAGATCAGCGATATCCATATAGGACCGACAATCAAAATAGGCTACCTGAGGGCTATCGTCGCTGAGGTGAATAAACTTGATCCAGACATGATCGCCATCACTGGAGATTTGGTCGATGGCGCGGTATTAGATCTTGCCCACCACGTGGCACCGTTGGCAGAGCTGATTTCCAGGCACGGAAGCTATTTTGTCACCGGCAACCACGAATACTACTCTGGCGCGCACGAATGGGTTATTGAAATTCGTCGCCTCGGTATTACCGTGCTGATGAATGAGCATATTGTGCTTGATCACGGCGCGGCGACCGTGGTCGTGGCCGGCGTAACTGACTTTAGCGCTCATCGCTTTGACGCTAGCCACCAAAGTGATCCACATCTGGCAATCGCTGGCGCTCCACAAGACGTCGATATTAGACTGCTGCTGGCCCATCAGCCTCGTAGTGCCGCCGCGGCGCAAAAAGCGGGCTTTCATCTGCAACTCTCCGGACATACGCACGGCGGCCAATTCTTTCCTTGGAATTTCTTTGTCCGCCTACAGCAACCGTTCTCTGCGGGCCTGCACCGCCTGGAGGATTTGTGGGTTTATACCAGTCGTGGTACTGGTTACTGGGGACCGCCGAAACGACTCTTTGCGCCCTCGGAAATTACGCGCATCAGACTGGTTTGTGCTTCTGCCTGAACATGCCGTACTAGCGAAGCCGCATAGCGCGTCAATGCCGCGCCTTTTAGATGTGACCGATGAAATTATTCGTTGCGTAAAAAAATCTGCAATAAAAATATTTTCCTCTATACTGAAAAAGGTTTCGGTGTTGAACATAGGCACTGCGTGTGAAAAACGCAATAACGGAACCACGGGATAAGGAAATTGTCCTCGTCTCGAACCGCACCTAAGGGGAAATACCCGGGTGCTTCACTAAAGGAGATAGTTATGGCAACTGCAAAAAAACCAGTTCGTAAAGCGACTGCCAAAAAGGCACCTGCTAAAAAACCGGCCAAGAAAAAGGTTAGGTAAGCAGATCGCAACTCCTATACTCGATACTTTGTAACGAGTATTGCCGCTGCGGCTAAAGGACGAACCGTCTTTTGCCGCAGCACTCCCTAAGATTTATTCCCCTAATAACTCACAGAACCGCGTTCCTGACGAGCCTCTCGGATATATTGTTTTAACAGGAACACGAGCCAGTTACGCCTAAGCTAGACGGGTTTACGTTCAATGGGCAGTGTTAGTCCAGGGCTTTATATTCGATATTTATAATTTCGAGAGATTCGTCGCCACCTGGCGTCTTGACGGTTACGGTGTCACCTTCGCGTGCCTTGATCAAGGCTTTTGCGAGTGGTGATATCCAAGAAATACGACCGCGCGCCACGTCCGTTTCGTCTATGCCGACTATGCTGTAAATTTTCTCACCGTCGCCAGATGTGACGGCAACCGTCGCGCCAAAGAAAACCTGGTCGCTGTCCTCGCGCTTTGCAGGTTCAACAACGACTGCGCTATCTAACCGTTTGGTGAGGAAGCGAATACGTCGATCTATCTCGCGCAGGCGACGTTTGCCATAAATATAGTCCGCATTTTCGGAGCGATCACCGTTAGAGGCAGCCCAGTGGATGACTTTCACCAGATCAGGACGCTCGCGGTCGAGCAGATGCAAGGCTTCGTCCTTAAGACGTTTAAACCCGGCTGGCGTAATGTAGTTCTTTAAACCGGATGGAAGCCCTGGCGCCTCAAGGTCTTGATTGTCATCGTCCTGGTCATTTTCTTTGGTGAAGGCCTTGCTCATGGAAACGTTGTGTAGATTAGCGGTGTGTTGTGCAAAAAAGCAGATTCGGAATAATAACGGATATTACTGTTTTCTAGCAGAGGCGCTTAAAAAATTAGATGCGCTGAAGTAGACGTAAGCGCCGCGCAGCATCTTCGGCACGTGCGTCATCGATTTCACGGACAACGCTATTCAAATCTATCTGTTTGGTGCTGTGTTCGAAATGCCCCGTGAGCACGACGGCAGGGTGTAGGGCACTATTTTTATAGAGAGACCAGATTTCCTTGCCGTATTCGCTATCGACTAGATCTGGCGCGAACTGGCCGAAAAAATTGGTTAAATTGGCGACATCACGTTCCAACAAGCTACTCGCTTGATTATTTCCCGTAGCATTCACCGCTTGCGGCAAATCTATGATGACCGGTCCATCCGCGCCTAGAAGAATGTTGTATTCCGAAAGATCGCCATGGATGATGCCGACGCACAGCATACGCACCACTTCACGCATTAAGGCACCGTGGTGGCGACGCGCTTCTTCGGCCGTGAAGGTCAGGTCATTTAACCTGAGTGCGGCGTTTCCCTCAGCATCGGTCACTAAGTCCATGAGCAATACGCCTGCATAAAACGTATAAGGCTTGGGAACACGCACACCAGCCGCAGCAAGTCTATGTAGAGCATCCGCTTCCGTGCTTTGCCACAATTCTTCCTGAGCTTTTCGCCCGTAGCGCGAACCTTTTTCCATCGCGCGAGCACGGCGACTGTTTTTTACCTTGCGCCCTTCGGTATAGACGACTGCCTGGCGAAAACTACGTTTATTGGCCTCTTTGTAGACTTTAGCACAGCGAACTTCATCGCCACATTGGACGACAAAGACGGTCGCTTCTTTGCCGCTCATCAGCTGGCGAATTACAGAATCTACGAGGCCTTCTTCGATGAGTGGTGCGATTCTTTCAGGGACTTTCATGGGTGTTCGTGCGCGCAGGATTTATAAAATGGCAGACCAATGGATTCACGCTCAGATTATGGGGGTTTTCCGAGACGAAGTCACACACGATTCTAATGTCAGCATTATTGCGCAGCGCAAGTCGGAAGAGATTTACTTTATGACCTTATCCCAGCTAATTGCGAACAGAGCCAGCGCAATCGCATAGCTTAGTGCGACGCTGCGCCTTCCGGCAGCCAGAATTTTACTGTGGGGACGTGTTGCGCAAATGTCCTATCCGAAGCTGTGGAAGCTGGCGCTAATGAATTCGATTCGGATTTGGCGTTCGATGGGCGACTATCCGTCGGGGAATTATCTATCAAGGCGACCAAATCTTCCTGCGGTGCGTTATCGGTGAACGTGGTTGCATCGAGTGTATTTTGTTTGTTTGTCTCTACTGGTTTAATCTTGGATGCGGAAAAAAGCCCCCAGAAAAACCCGACCAGCATTAAGGGCGGGATGCTGACTCCGGCCAAGATCGCGATCGAGCGACCCGTGGCAGTATTACCGACTACCGCGTTGGTACGTTGCAGTTTTACGCGCTTTTCTGCATCCATAGGAATGGAATCCAAGGCCTTGCCCACCACGCCTTTATAAATGAGTTGATTGTCGATTTTACTTGTCTTAACTTGGCGCAACTTGGGGAACAAAATATTGCTGCGCACTTAAAGTGTGCGTAAATGCCAGCAATAAAATGGCGAAAACGGTAGAGTAGAATTTCAACATGGGTCACCTTGTGCCCGAGCTTAGGACCAGAAAAGTGTTTGGTCTGCCCCGGGCGATGTCAACACGATAACAACGACTCAGCACAAACCATACCATGAATAACGGTAAAAACTAAGCTCATTTCTCACTGCCGAAGCGGTGTAATTGCCCCTAATGCAGTAGGCACTAGCCTCGCTTATAGCGCGCTGGCTATGCATTTTGGCTGGCAACAGTTACAGTTAACTTTAGCTGAACAAGGTATCGCGATGAATTTGATCCACTCTTTGAACCGATGTTTGAAATAGTCATCCTTACTTTGCTTATGGTTGCAGGGTGGTTTTGGTTGGACTCTACGCGCGTACGTGAGGCGGCAATCGCACTCGGCAAGGATGCGTGCCGCAGAGAAAACCTCATCTTACTGGATTACACTGTGGCGATCGCATCTATACGAATTAAGCGTAATCGCCATGGCCGATTTGCCCTACGCCGTATTTACAATTTTGAATTCAGCGATACCGGTAACAATCGCTTGAATGGCACCATCATTCTCCTAGGAAGAGAGCTCGAACTATTGGATTTGGAAAAGCGTTATCTCGAGACGCAGCAATTGCATTAGTTGCAAATGTTTCGATTGACAATAATGTGCGCAGCTTTAACAATCCCACCATGACGCACTTTCTCTCCTCACTCTATTGCTGACTAGATGAAAATATTATTTTCGCGTCTTGGTCCCGGTCTTTTAGTTGCTGTTACAGTCGCGATGGCGGCCAGCTTTTTGTCGAGTCATTATGGCGCTCCAGTCATGTTATTCGCTTTGCTACTCGGCATGGCGTTTAACTTTCTGTCGGAGGAGGGGCGTTGCGTCGCTGGATTGCAAACGGCATCGACACAGGTGTTACAGGTAGGCGTTGCGTTACTTGGCGCGCGTATCACGCTAGAGCAGGTAGCCGAGCTAGGGTTGATTCCAGTTGCGACAGTGTTCGGCGCGATTGTGTTGACGATATTGTTTGGCATTGTTGTTGCTCGTTTCTTAGGTCTGCCGAAACAACTTGGCATGTTGACTGGCGGGGCTGTCGGTATTTGTGGTGCTTCTGCCGCTATGGCGATGGCTTCAACTTTTCCGAAATATCAGGGTTCAGAACGCGATACGATCTTTACGGTGGTTGCGGTCACCACCATGAGCACGTTCGCAATGATTATTTACCCCATCATCGCCGTGAAACTCGGGTTGGATCAAACGCAATCCGGCTTCTTTTTAGGGGCAACTATCCATGACGTGGCACAGGTGGTGGGTGCCGGATACAGCATTTCTAATGAAACTGGCGACGCCGCGACTATCGTTAAGCTTGCGCGCGTTGCGATGTTAGTTCCGGTAGTACTTGTTTTTATGTTGTGGTTTCGCAAGCGCGGTGCCGCACCCCGGATCAGCAAATTACCGGTTCCGCCATTTCTCATTGCTTTTCCCTTGTTGGTCGGTATAAATAGCACTGGGGTTATCCCTGAAGCGGTTACCATGATTCTTATCGATGCTTCACGCTGGTGCCTGGTAATCGCCATTGCGGCAATCGGCATGAAAACGTCGTTGAAAGCGTTGGCCGAAGTCGGCCATCGTGCCATTGCGCTGATCGTTGCCGAGACGCTCTTTCTCGCGTTATTCATTCTCGGCGTGATTTTTCTACCATATGTATGGTGATGAGCATACTCTGAGCCGTCGCTAATTCCGCTTCCGCTAATTTTGTGAACACTAACCCTAATACCGTTCTTGCTGAGACACGTGCCTGGGTGGATAGTGTTGTGATCGGATTAAATCTTTGCCCGTTTGCCAGGGCAGTCCAGGTGAATAATCAGATTCGCTACGTGTGCAGCAACGCCACAAACGCTGACGCGTTGCTTGCTGCATTACGTGACGAATTACATTTGTTGACGAACACGAGTCCACAACAAGTGGAAACAACATTATTGGTTCATCCGCAGGTGTTAACAGATTTTCTGGATTTTAATGATTTCTTAGACATCGCTGACGCTGCGCTGGAAGACTTAGATTTGGTGGGGGTCTTTCAGATTGCGAGTTTCCATCCACAGTATCAGTTTGCCGACACGGATACAGCGGATGTAAGCAACGCGACAAATCGCTCACCGTATCCAACCTTGCATTTGTTACGCGAGGCAAGCATCGATAGAGCGATAGCGGATTTCCCCGAGGCAGCCAAGATTTTTGCTGCCAATATTGTTACGCTGCAAGCGCTTGGCCCTCATGGCTGGGCGGTGCTGCAGGCGCGCTGCCGCAAAGATGCGGTGGACTCTTAATAGAGTTGTGGAATCGATTACCGTATAAATGACGATCGCACGTTTTGACACGATCATTCTGGGCGCGGGGGCAGCAGGGCTTTTTTGCGCAGGCGTCGCAGGGCAACGCGGCAAACGTGTGCTGGTCATCAACCAGAATGACAAACCCGCGGAAAAGATTCGCATCTCCGGTGGCGGTCGTTGTAACTTCACTAACATTGGCACCAGCCCGACAAATTTCCTCTCGCAAAATCCAGATTTCTGCCGCTCTGCGCTCGCGCGCTACACGCCACAACATTTTACCGCTATGCTCGAACGCTATCGGGTGCCATATCACGAGAAAACGCTAGGCCAATTATTTTGTGATCGCAGCGCCAGGGACATAATAGATATATTGCTCGCGGAATGTACGCAAGGTGGCGTGACGTTGATATATCCAGCCAACGTGGCCGCGGTTACTCGCACTGGCAAATTTAATGTGGAAACTGA
>CANMPU010000030.1 GCA_947499755.1 Betaproteobacteria bacterium
ATAGTAAACAGGAAGGGTTATTGATGGGAAACTTAGAACAACGTGTTAGGAAAATTGTAGCAGAACAATTAGGCGTTAATGAAACAGAAGTAAAAAGTACATCATCTTTTGTAGACGATCTCGGTGCAGATTCATTGGATACCGTTGAACTCGTCATGGCTTTAGAAGAAGAATTTGAGTGTGAAATTCCTGATGAAGAGGCCGAAAAAATAACCAATGTGCAACAAGCGGTCGACTACATCACCTCTCACCAACACTAAAGTTGTCAACACATTTCTCTCGTCGCTGGAGTTAATTTGTCGAGACGCAGAGTTGTCATTACAGGCCTAGGAATCATTTCCCCTGTTGGAATAGGAATCCAAACAGCGTGGCCAAATATCGTCGCGGGTAAATCTGGTATTACTCGAGTTACGCGCTTTGATGCCTCCGCATTTGCCTCGCAGATTGCCGGAGAGGTAAAAGGTTTTGAGGTAACACAATATCTCTCACCTAAGGACGCGCGCCGCATGGATACTTTTATTCATTACGGGTTGGCAGCGGGTATCGAAGCAATTAAAGATTCGGGTATTGAAGTTACGCCAGAAAATGCCGAACGAATTGGTGTGAATATTGGTTCCGGGATCGGCGGACTACCAATGATCGAAGAGACGCATTCCGAATATCTCCAACACGGACCGCGAAAAATCTTGCCCTTTTTTATTCCCAGCACCATTATTAACATGATCTCGGGAAATTTGTCGATCATGTATGGTCTCAAAGGACCGAATCTTGCCATCGTCACCGCCTGTACCACCTCTACGCATTGCATAGGCGAATCGGCTCGCCTCATTACGTATGGCGATGCTGATATTATGATTGCTGGCGGTGCAGAGGCGACGGTGTCGCCATTAGCTATCGGTGGATTTTCCACCGCACGTGCCTTAAGTTGCCGCAACGATGATCCTGAGACCGCAAGCAGGCCATGGGACCTAGATCGTGATGGTTTCGTGCTTAGCGAGGGCGCGGGGGTTGTTGTATTAGAAGAATATGAACACGCCAAGGCGAGAAATGCACCTATCTATGCCGAGCTAGCAGGATTCGGCATGAGTGCCGACGCGCATCATATGACGGCGCCTTGCGAAGATGGAGATGGTGCTTTGCGATGCATGAAAAACGCGCTGAAAAACGCGGGCGTTAATCCGGATGAGGTAGATTATGTGAATGCACATGGCACCTCAACTTCCTTAGGCGATATCGCGGAAACGGTTGCGGTCAAACGTTGTTTTGGTGACCACGCTAAAAAGCTTGCGGTCAGCTCTACCAAGTCAATGACCGGACATTTGCTTGGTGCTGCAGGGGGTATCGAAGCGATTTTCTGCGCGCTCGGCATTCGCCACCAAATCGCGCCACCCACAATGAATATATTTAACCAAGATCCGCAATGCGATCTAGATTATGTTCCGAATACCGCGCGAAATATGCCGATAAACGTGGCAATTTCCAATTCCTTTGGCTTTGGTGGAACCAATGGGACGTTAGTGTTCAAAAAAATCTAATCGCCCGTCGCACAGCCAGCCGATTTAGACTCTACGCCACTATTCCTTTGTAACGTATATGGTCCTGATCAACGGCCAACCCTCAGAACAAATATCTGTCTTAGATCGCGGTCTTTGCTATGGGGATGGCGTATTTCGCACGATGCAAAGTCGATCAGGGCGAGCAATCCAGTGGGAGCGTCATTTCAATAAGTTGCGTAACGATTGCCGCGTATTACAAATCCCCGCACCAGAACGAAATCGCCTTGAGACAGATCTAAGAACCGTATGCGCAGACGCTCCGGATTGTGTATTAAAAATAATAGTAACGCGCGGACCAGGCGGCAGAGGATACGCGATTCCAGATGTTGTCAGCCCAACGACAATATTAATAACGAGTCTTTTACCGCAATACCCCGAGGAATACGGGAATGGTGGTGTCGCTGTGCGCCTGTGTAAAACGAAATTAGCGTCCCAACCCGCGCTCGCTGGAATTAAACACCTCAATCGATTAGAAAATATTTTAGCGCGTGCCGAATGGTCTGATTCCACTATAGCGGAGGGATTGATGGAGGATAACGACGGTGACCTTGTCGAAGGCACGATGACAAATTTATTTATCGTCAAAAATAACGTGCTCCTTACGCCTGATCTCAGTCGATGCGGCGTCGCGGGCATTCAGCGCGATCGTGTCATCGAGATTGCGCAACAAAATAATGTCAAGCTGACTATCGGAAAATTACGTGTTGATGACGTAATCCGAGCTGATGAGGCATTTTTGGTGAATAGCATAATCGGGTTGTGGCCCATCAAAGATTTCCAAGGCAAAAAATGGGACAGCGCTCAATTGCCCATTACACAAAAAGTACGCCGTTGCTTAGATGATTTCAACGATTAGGTTTTTATTCTTTGCGCTGATAAGCGGCTGCGCGGCTATCTGCGTCATCGCGGGCGCCTGGCTGTATTACTACTCTATAACGCCGCTTAGGTCGTTTGATACGATTGTCCAATTTGAGCTTCCTCAAGGCAGTAGCCTACAAAGTGTTGCGCGACGCTTGGTCACAACGAATATACTCGATGAGCCCTGGGGATTCATTGCGCTAGGAAGAATTTATGGTAAGGCTGGTCAAATCAAGGCTGGGAGTTATGCCCTTAAGGGAGAGCTCACCCCGCTAGCGTTACTAAAAAAAATTACTGGGAACGACTACGCACAAGAGAGTATCGTATTCATTGAGGGCTATACATTTAAACAAATACGTAAAAAACTGGATGAGAATAAATCGATAGCGCATTCCACACACGGATTGTCGGATGCGGAAGTATTGCGACAGATAGATCGCGTTTATGAGAATCCAGAAGGTTTGTTTTATCCAGACACTTATTTTTTTACCGCCGGAACAAGCGACATCAAATTACTGGGGCGTGCATATAATCTTATGCAAGTCCACCTGAAAGAAAGCTGGGCTAAACGCTCGCCTAACGTGCCGTTCTCATCGCCTTATGAGGCGCTTATCGCCGCATCCATTGTTGAAAAGGAAACGGGACTAAAATCTGAAAGGGCCATGATCGCTGCTGTGGTTGTTAATCGATTGCGCCTCGGCATGAAATTGCAAGCGGATCCCACAGTGATTTACGGAATGGGCGACCAATTTGATGGAAACCTGCGCAAGCCAGATCTTACGACCGACCACCCCTATAATACTTATACGCGGGCCGGATTACCGCCTACGCCCATCGCGATGCCAAGCTCTGCTGCAATCGAAGCGACATTAAATCCCGCAAAAACTGCCGCCTTGTATTACGTGAGTAAAGGAGATGGGAGCTCGTATTTTTCTGCAACGCTGGCGGAACACAATCGTGCCGTTGCAAAATATCAAAAATCAGGACGACATTAAACAATAATGACTGCTAAATTTATAACACTTGAGGGGATTGATGGGGCAGGGAAGAGTACGCATCTCGCCTGGCTTGAGCAATTCATTCGCAAGCGCGGGATCGAAGTAATTGTAACGCGCGAGCCGGGCGGCACGCCGTTGGGCGAATCTCTAAGGGAAATATTACTGCATCAATCTATGCATCCGGAAACAGAGGCGTTGCTGATGTTTGCTGCTCGCCGTGAACACTTAGATAAAAAGATACTTCCGGCGCTCAAATCGGGAACGTGGGTGATCTCGGATAGATTTAGCGATGCAAGTTATGCGTATCAAGGAGGGGGAAAGGGTATCCCAAAAGAGAAGCTGACAAATTTAGAGCTTTGGGCGCAAGGTGATTTTCAGCCAGACTTGACGCTGTTATTCGATGTGCCTATCGAAGTTGGAATTGCGCGTGTAAAACTTGCCTCCAAACCAGATAAATTTGAATCAGAAAAACAGGCGTTTTTTCAGCACGTCCGTGACGCGTATGTTGAAAGAGCGATGCTGTATCCCAACAGATTTCGCGTTGTTGATTCGAGTCAGAGCGTAGCAATCATTCAAGAAAGGCTACGCGAAATACTTCTGGAGACGTGTTTCTAATTATGTACTCGTGGCACAAGCAGATCTGGGAAAGACTAAAATCGAACCGCGATAGCCTTCCCCATGCGCTATTATTTTATGGGCAAAAAGGAACCGGCAAGTGCGATTTCGCAAGACAACTTGCAAAATGTTTAATTTGTGAAGCGCCGCTCGTGCATTGGATGGCATGCAATCACTGTAATGCGTGCCAGTGCTTTGAAAAGGATACGCATCCCGATGTGCGCACCATACAACCAGAAGCGCAACAGGAACACGCAACCGATAGTAAGAATGCAAATGAAAAATTGCCGCGCGCCGCGCAACGCATTCTGATAGGCCAAATACGAACGCTAGAAGATTATGTCTATGTTGGCTCACATAGAGGCGGCGTTAAAATTATTATGATTCGTCCTGCCGAAGCGATGAACATTCAGGCGTCAAATGCATTACTAAAAATGCTTGAAGAACCCCCAGCAAAAACGTTGTTCATATTAATCACCAATCAAATACGATTATTACTCCCCACTATTCTTAGCCGCTGCGAGAAAATTCAACTGCCAACACCAAGTAAGGCTGAAGCAATGAAGTGGTTAGCCGAGAAAAATATTGCCAAACCTGAATTGCGTCTCGCGCAGACTGGAAACGCGCCACTAGACGCCCATACGCTAAATGACGAAGAACACTGGCAGCAGCGAGAGATTTTTCTTTCACAATTAGGACGACGCGACATTGACCCCATCGTCATCGCGGAATTATTTCATCGTTACGACCTCAGTAAAATAATAGGCTGGCTACAAAAGTGGATATATGACCTAATCAGCTTACGATGCGCTGGGCATGTTCGTTACCACTTAGACTATGAGACCGCATTGAAATCGTTATCCGTAAAACTTAGCCCTAAAGATTTGACGCGATATTACCGATATTTAGTATATGGGCAACGGGTTTCAAATCACCCCCTTAACCCTAAATTGGTCCTAGAGGAGCTGCTTCTGGGGTATCGTGCATTAGTATCATTTGGCTAATAAACCCACCACCAATGTCGAATGCAAAAAACAGCCCTGGTATGAGTAAACCAGGCGTACTCTCACTAAGCATCAAGGAAAAGTCATCCTTGTATTTTGCCTATATGCCCAGCATCAAGGGAGGGGGGCTATTCATTCCCACAAACAAAAACTATCACCTTGGCGACGAGGTGTTTATGTTACTCAGTTTGGTCGATGACCCTGCCAAACTACCGGTAGCCGGTCGTGTAGTGTGGATTACACCGCCAAGTTCGCATGACAATAAACCTCAGGGTATCGGCGTGCAATTTGGTAGCGATGAAGGTGGCGTTGCCGCCAGAGTAAAGATAGAGAATCTTCTCGCGGGTTACTCGCAATTGGGGCGCCCTACGCATACAATGTAGTTTATGTTTATTGATTCGCATTGCCATATTAACTTCCCTGAGTTAGCCGAGAATCTCCCGCAACTTTTAGCAAATATGCAGGAGAATCAGGTCAGCCATGCGCTTTGCGTGAGCATCGATTTAGACTCGTTTCCACAAATTCAAGCGCTCGCGGAACAACATGAGAATATCTTTGGCTCCGTTGGCATTCATCCCGATGATGTCGATGCAAAAGAAACCACCGTCGCAGAAATTAGCGCACTGGCGTCGCATCCAAAAATTATTGCGATAGGGGAGACCGGGCTAGATTATTATCGTTTAATGGGCGATTTAGAGTGGCAGCGTGAACGTTTTCGCACCCATATTCGTGCTGCTCGCCAAGTTGGAAAACCACTAATTATCCACACGCGAGAAGCAGCGAATGACACGCTCGCTATCTTAAAAGAAGAGTCTGCCGCAAGCGTAGGCGGCGTGATGCATTGTTTCACCGAAAGCCTAGAAGTTGCACGCGCCGCGATCGACATGAATTTCTATATTTCTTTTTCTGGTATCGTCACCTTCAAGAACGCGATTTCCATTAAAGAAGTTGCAAAAAATATTCCGCTAGAGCGCATGTTAATTGAAACCGATTCACCGTATCTCGCTCCGGTGCCATTTCGCGGAAAGACAAATCAACCGGCATACGTAAAACACGTTGCTGAGGAAATTGCAAAATTGCGCGACATGTCCGCCGCTGAGATCGGGGCAATCACCACGCGTAATTTCTATCAGTTGTTCAAATTACATTAGTAGTCCATGCAGCCCTATTCCCTTACTGCGCGATGTGTCGTCGTTGTTTTATTTGCCCTATGCGCAATCAAGGCGAGTTTCGCCGGCTCCTATGACGATTTACTCAATGCGGTTAAACACGGAAACCGATCTGCGCTTGAAAAACTCATTCAGCAAGGGAGCGATATCGACACTACCGACGAGAACGGAAATTCCCTACTTATGTTAGCGGCGCGAGAAGGTAATCCAGACATCGTAAAAATACTTACGTCTGCTGGTGCCAAGATAAACCAAAGGAACCGCTACGGTGAGACCGCGGCGATGCTGGCGGCACTGAAAGGCAAAAAGGTCGTCATCAAGGAGCTTCTCGCGCACAAAGCAGAAATTAATCACGCCGGTTGGAATCCGCTTATCTATGCGGCCTATGGCGGATATACAGATATTGTTCGCCTACTAGTGATCCATGGTGCAGATGTGAATCTGGTATCAGAAAATGGCACATCGGCATTGATGATGGCCACGCGCGAAGGGCATTTCGCGACGGTGCTACTGCTACTAGAATTTAGGGCCAACGTAGACCAGAAGAACGATTCCGGCGCGACCGCGCTCGGCTGGGCGCTAGATACCGGTAACAGCGATATCGCCGAGCTATTGATTAAGGCCGGGGCGAATGAATAAGCCTGCTGTTTGGCTGTTGTAGATGGCCAGGTATTACGGCTGGGAATTATTCTATTACTACGTATAATGTATATTATGTTAAATAGACTATGTAAGATAATCCAGGAAATTACTCTTATAACTCTTAAGGATATCGCCGCCCCCACCATCTGAGCCCGGAAAAGCCTGCAAATAAATCCACCTGAAAATCGGTGTTGGTGTCATACCGGTGAAAACCGGTATCCAGTGGTTTTCAATATTCCAAAAAATGACAACCAGATTGCGACCCCGTGCCGCAGTACGGGGCATGCTTTCATAATCGCTGCAATGGCGGTCACGTATAAAGCGAGGTCCATTATGAAATCTAAAGAAACTTCCCGATCTCCGGTATCTATCGATAATACAGAGACGCGATCACCCCAAGTAACACCAGTATTCAGTTCGCGTTAGAGCGAATGAAATTGTGTACGCCCGAAAGACTGCCAGGGCTAATTAGGGTGATCGCGTCCTTTGAAACTAAACTCTAGAACTCGAACGTTTGTTCTTCTGCGATCAAAAATATTGGCGCGCCACCAGTTGATATTTTTACCGCGTGGGCTAATGCTTCTTGAGTGCCCGCAGTTCCGGCAGATCTTTTAAGGGCAGCCATTGAAGGAAAATGTACTTGAACCATCCGATAATACGGCGGCGTTCCCTGAGGCGAGCCGACTATTTTTGTCGTGACGATTTTCGTTTTACCTGCTATTTTTTTCGCTGCGAGCGGCACATGTTTTTCCGTATAGACCCTCTCAAAAGCTGCGATATTTTTTGGACGTGGATAAATTACGATAAATCTTGGATCGGCCATTTGTTTCTCCTCTAATGTTTTAAAAAAATTCCCTGCCATTTTCAAAAAGAATCTGCGACTTGGCAAGCATAACGTGGAGTGGCCGTATTGACAACTTTAAGATTGGTATTACAACGATGCCGTCGCCTCGACGAAAGCCGGGGTCCAGCCATTATTTATTGAAAGCCACTAGATGTCGGTATTCACCGGTATGACAACCACACTGATTTACATCGGTGCGGTAACAACGCCGATATATCGCTATGCCATCGACACCGATAGGAAAACCCCACTCCGTCACCCCGGTGAAAACCGGGGTCTAGTCGTCTCCAGATAGGATGTCGTCGCCTTCTCCACCAAACAGGGTGTCTGCGCCGGACTCGCCGCCGATGTTGTCGTCCCCCGCTTCGCCAAACATGACGTCATCTCCACTCCCGCCCCTGGCCCAGTCGTTACCCGCCCCCGCATAAATGGTGTCGGCAGCACTATCCGCAGGTGCAGTCTCGCCTACCACCGGCTCGAATACACGCGAATCGTCCGTGTCGGTAAACAGTTCCAAGGGTCAGTTCCATACTTTATACGTAATCGGGTGCGATCTTTTATTCCGCGAGATAACGGTTCCGTGCCCTTAAACACAAGCCCCAAACGCTCTTTTATATGGTTACATATTTTTAGACGGGCAAGTGTAAAGTTACTCGCTACCGGTCTACTACCGGCAATAGTTGCTTTACGATTATCAGGATGAATACGCATAGACCTCTCTCACATGTGTGTTGAGTCGTTTGCGCCGTGTCGCGGGATTCCGCGTTTCTGGTACCTACTGTTTTGGTAGGTCAATGGTTTTAATGACGGGGCTTTTGGTTCACGATACTTAGATTGGCCTTTAAATGCAATGCAGC
>CANMPU010000031.1 GCA_947499755.1 Betaproteobacteria bacterium
CTACAGACTACCATCAACCTTAATAATGAAGAACAGGTAAACGCCGGAAAAAAGTGGGCGCAGTAAACTGCGCCCAAGCTATGGGGAGGAGAATGAAAACAACGAGCGTATTCAATTGCCTCAATCCTTTCGCTTATATAGTGAGCAATAATAATGCCAGTATTAAATTCCAATAATAATCAACATTATATAAATTGGCAGATGACAATATTGGCGTGCTTGGCGCATTTGCGCACCATTACCTGCCGCTGAAAGTCAGTTGAGGATTAGGCGGCGGGCAATACAGCGCGCTTGTGTAGTCAGATGGAATATCTGATCTATTTTGTTCCGTAGTCTTTGGAGAAACCAGTTATTGCCGCCACAAACCGCGCTAAGGTATAACTTAGCCAACTTAATAATTTAGTAGCGAGCGGCTGATGTTCCCAATCTTGTGCCGCGACCTGCTCTGCTCCAAGTGTGATTCCATCCAAAAGACTTTGGCGTAATTCTGCAGCAAAGCGTCGATCGGTGACCACGATGTTGGCTTCCATCGCTAATAGCAAACTAAACGGATCGATGTTAGATGAGCCCACGGTTGCCCAGTCGCGATCGATTACCGCAACTTTCGCGTGCATGAAACTCTTTTTATATTCGTAAATATGCACGCCTGCACCTAATAGACGACCATAAAGCGCACGCGACGCGTAATGCAACCAAGCGTATCCACCTTTTCCTTGAAGCAATAGCGTAACGTTTACTCCGCGACTTGCCGCTTTGATTAGCGCACGACGAAATTGGATACCAGGAAAAAAATATGCGCAGGCTATAAAGATTTCGGAAGTCGCGCTGCGAATCGCATTGAGGTAACTGATTTCAATGTCGCGACGGTGACGAAGATTATCTCGAATAACGAACGCCGCAATTTGATTCCCCAAAATTTGTGGCGCTGTAGCAGCGCGCGAGCCACGCCAGCGTTGTTTGAAGTGCGCCCAGGCGATCATCGTCCATAATCGACGCGCCGTATTTTCCATTGACGCCACCAACGGGCCCTCGACCGCGACCGCGTAATCATAGCGCGGGGGTATTTGGCCTGGCGTATCCATGTCGTCAATGACGTTAATACCACCAACGAATCCGATCTTTCCATCGACGACGACCAATTTTCGGTGCATACGTCGCAGCCGATTACGCGTAAACGAAAACATCGATACTTCGGGACGGTAGATAAGAAACTGCACTCCCGCATTGACCATGTCGTCTATCGCTGCGTTTGGCAGAGTCTTGGAACCGAATCCGTCTACGAGTAGACGAGTCGCGATACCACGTTGCGCGGCTCGCTTTAAGGCGGCGGCAATGCGCACTCCTGTCGCATCGTCCTCAAAAATATAGGTTTGTAGGTATATATCTCGCTGTGCGTTATCAAAAGCAGTTTCGATTGCAGGAAAGTATTCCGCGCCGTTCCGTAGCAGTGTTAATCGGTTATCTGGTAAAAATTGGGTCATACGCGCACCAGTGTTGCCGCAATGGGCGCGTGGTCTGAGATCATCGACCATGCGCGGCCGTGATAGACTCGGGCATCTTTAACCTCTAAAGCGCGCACGTAGATACGATCTAAATGTAATAGCGGAAATGCGCTGGGATAACTTCTTGCTGGCCGTCCAAACGTCGTTTCAAAAACCTCTGTAACATTCAAAGACCTTGCCAATTCGTCACTTGCCTGTCGGCGCCAATCGTTAAAATCTCCCGCAATAATTAATGGTTCATTCGGCGGAACTAAACGATTGATGCGTTCACTGAGCGCTTGCAATTGCTTTTTACGCCAGCGCGATAACAGCCCTAAATGCACGTTAATGCAATGTAAGCGTGAGATCCAGTTCGGAAGTTGTAATTCGCAGTGGAGAAGACCACGATTCTCAGATCGATTTGAGGAGATATTTTCATTATCCCAATGTGTGATGGAATATCGAGTCAATATCGCGTTTCCGTGATGTCCGCGATCATAGATTGCGTTCTTACCATAGGCGAATTCAGCCCAGGCGGCCTCCGCCAAAAACTCATACTGTGGTTTTGACGGCCAATTTTTGTAACGCAAATTATGGTGCGTGTGGTGTCCTTGGACTTCTTGAAGGAAGACGATATCCAGATTTAACGCTTGCAGCTTGTCGCGCAATTCGTGGACTGCGAGGCGCCGATTGAATTGCGAGAACCCTTTGTGAATATTGAAGGTGGCAACGTGAATTAATTCCGTCATTATATTTGCGCGATCAACGGAGGTGTTTTAACAGCGATACGTATCGTCACCGAGCAAATCAGAATAAATCAAGAAACATCTAACATGCGTTGTAAGGCCAATTTTGCGAGCTCCGCTTCGTGCGCAGGGACAGTAATTTGATTGACGATTTTTCCGCCAGCGAGATTTTCCAATGTCCACGCTAAATGTTGCGGATCAATGCGTGCCATCGTCGAGCACATACAAACTGTCGGCGCCATGAACTGCACTACCTTATTTTGCGCTTTAAGTTGATCTGCGAGGCGGTTTACTAGATTAAGCTCAGTTCCAACCAACCAGCGCGTGCTCTCTTTGGCATCGGTTATCGTTCGCACAATATATTCGGTTGATCCGACAAAATCCGATTGCTTGCAAACCTCAAAATTGCATTCGGGATGGGATATGACCAAGCCATCGGGGTACTGATTGCGGAAGCGGAGTATGTGTTGTACTTGGAACATTTGATGGACCGAGCAATGGCCTTTCCAAAGAAACATTTTCGCATTTTTGACGGCCTCTACGCTGTGTCCGCCCAAGGGCTCATCGAAATCCCAAACCAACATTTGTTCTAATGGAATGCCCATCTTATATCCGCTCCAACGCCCTAGATGTTGGTCCGGAAAAAACAATACTTTCTCACGGCGCGAAAATGACCACTCAAGAATTTTCCCCGCATTACTCGACGTACAAACGATGCCGCCATGCTCACCGCAAAACGCTTTTAAATCGGCAGCGGAATTAATATAGGTTACCGGAGTAACCTGCTCATCGGGATCAAGAATTTCCGTGAGCTCGCGCCAAGCGCGTTCAACTTTGGCGAGATTGGCCATATCGGCCATGGAGCACCCAGCCGCAAGATCAGGAAGGATAGCGATTTGCTCCGGTCGCGACAGAATATCCGCAACTTCAGCCATAAAATGTACGCCGCAGAAAACGATATATTCGGCATTAGTTTGCCCGGCGAGACGTGATAGTTTGAGAGAGTCGCCGGTAAGGTCAGCGTATTTGTAGACATCCGCGCGTTGGTAATGGTGGCAGAGGATGACGAGACGTTTTCCTAGCTTCGCCTTAGCGTCGAGAATGCGCTGTTCGCACGCTTGTTCTTCGAGGTGTTGAAATTTATCGAACGCGACTGTTGCAAGCTGCATGATGCCCTTTCAATTTCGCCAAACTATGAATTTACACATTAGCATATCGGGACAGATTTCTGATTATTGTTTCAACTCACGTTGCGGAATTCTTCGTATTGCAGAGGCGTTACTTGAGGAAAATACCTTTTCGGCGGCGATTTCGTAAGGCAACCATTGAAAGCCTAGGTGTTCGCGCGGTGCGATTTTGATGGGGAGGATTTTCGGAAGTCGTAAAGCAAAAACATGTTCGGTATTATGTGTTACCTCTGGCGCGTAACGATGACGCCATTCGGCATATATTTCGTAGACGTTTTTAGTATTCCAGTCCGACAACGAATATTCTTGCGCCGCCAGACCAGTTTCTTCTTTAACCTCTCGAATCGCTGTGCCGCTTAACGTTTCTCCGCTATTTTGACTACCTGTTACCGATTGCCAATATCCGGGGTGATCGGCGCGCTCTAGTAGCAAAACGTCGTATCCCGGTGTATAGATCACCACAAGTACCGATAGCGGAAGTTTATAAATTGCTGGGGAAATCAATTGGCAGGTAAACGTGGGATCACTTCAGCGCAAGCGAATATGCAGTTCACTTAACTGCTTATCGTCTACGGTGTTTGGCGCCTGTGCCAGTAGGCACTGTGCGCGCTGCGTTTTTGGGAATGCAATGACGTCGCGTATCGATTCTGCTCCCGCCATTAAAGTGACGACACGATCAAGGCCAAAGGCGATACCGCCGTGTGGTGGGGCGCCGTATTGCAACGCTTCAAGCAAGAAGCCAAATTTATTTTGCGCTTCTTCTGGCGCGATATTGAGCGCAGCAAACACTTTTGACTGAATGTCTGCTCGGTGTATGCGTATAGAACCGCCGCCAATTTCCCATCCATTAAGCACCATGTCGTAGGCTTTCGCCACCACTTTACCGGGATCGTTTTCCAGAAAATCTTCGTGACCATCTCGGGGCGAGGTAAAGGGATGGTGTAACGCTTCCCAGCGCTTTGCATCTTCATTCCACTCAAACATCGGGAAATCAATGACCCATAGTGGCTTCCACGTCTTTTCCGCTAATCCCCTGTCATGCCCAATCTTGACACGCAACGCGCCTAAGGCCTCATTAACGATTTTAGATTTGTCAGCACCAAAGAATATTAAATCGCCATTTTGCGCCTGCGTGCGATTTAGTATCTGCGTGACGACGCGCGGCGCAAGAAATTTTAGAATAGGCGATTGCAATCCTTCAACGCCTTTTTGCAGATCGTTTACTTTGATATAGGCTAAACCCTTCGCGCCATAAATTGCAACGAATTGTGTGTACTCATCAATGTCTTTGCGCGTCAACGCAGCGCCATTCGGTATTTTCAGTGCAGCGACGCGGCCGCCAGGCGATAGAGCTGCTTCGCGAAATACTTTAAACTCCACCTCTCTCATCACGTCGGTTAGCTCGGTGAGTACGAGTGGTACGCGTAGGTCAGGTTTGTCAGAGCCATAGGTGTTCATTGCATCTGCATAAGGCATACGCGGGAATGGCGTAGGTAAATCCACATTGAGCGCGCTTTTGAACACTGCGCAGATCATCTCTTCCATCATGGCTGTTATCTCATTCGAGTCCATGAAGGAGGTTTCAATATCCACCTGGGTAAATTCGGGCTGTCTATCGGCGCGCAAATCTTCATCACGAAAACATTTAGTGATTTGATAGTAACGATCGAACCCAGATATCATCAACAGTTGTTTAAATAGTTGTGGCGACTGTGGCAGCGCAAAAAAATGTCCGGCATGTACGCGACTCGGCACCAGGTAATCACGCGCGCCTTCCGGCGTTGACCGAGTTAACGTTGGTGTTTCAATATCTATAAACCCGTGTTGATCAAGAAAGGTGCGTAGCGCCATCGCGACCTTGTAACGTAAACGCAAATTGTTTTGCATGTACGGGCGTCGTAAATCAATGTATCGATGCGTGAGCCTTAATGTCTCACTTATATCGTTGTCATCTATCAGGAATGGCGGTGTCAGCGCTGGGTTAAGAATTTCTACACTTTCTGCCAGTACTTCAATTTCACCGCTCACGAGATTCGTATTGATCGTGCCTGGTGGGCGCCGCCGCACTTTACCGGTTACACGTAGTACGAATTCATTGCGGACGCTTTCTGCCGCTTGAAATGTTGCAACATTTTCCGGGTCGGCGACAATTTGAACGAGACCTTCACGATCGCGTAGATCTATAAAAATAACCCCGCCGTGATCGCGGCGTCTATGCACCCAGCCACAAAGGTTTACTTTCTGATCCAAGTCGTCTTTACAGACTAGCCCGCAGTAGTGAGTACGCATAATGAAATGATCAGAGAGATAATCTGAATTATTGCCAGGGATTGATTTTCACAAGTATTAAACCGAGACTAACTGGAAGATTTTGTTTCAGTTGTGGGCTTGCTCACCTCGGTTTTTGTTTCGCTCTTAGGCGCTTCGGTTTTGTTAACAGAGCTGTCTTCCGCAGATTTTCCTTCTTGGGCCACTTTTGGTGCGCCTTTAAAGTCGGTCGCATACCATCCGGTACCTTTGAGCTGAAACCCCGCAGCAGTAACTTGCTTCACAAAGGTTTCCGCCTTACATTTCGGGCATACGCTCAAGGGCGCGTCGCTCATTTTCTGCAGATAATCTCCCTCAAATCCACATGAACCGCAGCTATAAACGTATATGGGCATACCGACCTCAGAAAAGACTTAACACTTTGTATTATACAGAAAAGTACCTCACCCAATGATGTAGCCTTAGAAAGGAATGTCGTCTTCTAAGTCGTCAAAATTACCGCCCGCTTTTTGCGCGGTATTTTTCTCGGGTTCGCTAGGTGAAGAAATATCGCGCGCTATATTTTCTGACCCAGCGCGACTGCCTAACATTTTCATATCCGAGGCGACAACTTCCGTTGTATATTTATCGTTACCATCTTTGTCTTGCCATTTCCTCGTTTGTAATCGCCCCTCTACATAGACTTGGCTACCTTTCTTTAAATATTCCCCGGCAATTTCTGCAAGCTTGCCAAAGAATACGACGCGGTGCCATTCGGTGCGTTCTTGTTTCTCGCCGCCTTTGTCTTTCCAATTGTCCGTAGTCGCTATCGATATATTGGTAATCGCCCCGCCATCGGGCATATAGCGCACTTCTGGGTCGCGCCCGAGATTACCGACCAGTATTGCTTTATTCACTGATGCCATTTTAAGCCTCCTATCTCAAAACCTGCATTACACTTTTTTCGTCGAAACCAGCGATATCCACTTTTAAATACGCAACGCCCTCATCCGCAAGTACCAATGCTTCGCGTACACCTGCAAGTTGCCGCAACTGCTGTGTAAGATTTTCTGCGTAACTATCATCAGCGCACACGACCGGATACATGCGTGTTCTTACGGCCGCTGGCGCTTTCATGGTAATAGCTAATATTAACCAACATAACATAAGCCCACCACAAAATGCGAATACCGGCTGAGTGCCAAAATGTTGCGACAAAATTCCACCCACCGCTGCGCCAACAAAGGTGCCGAAAAATTGGATGCTGGAATAAACACCGATCGCTGTACCTTTCGCGCCTGCGGGCGCTATTTTGGAAATTAGCGACGGTAAATTCGCCTCAAGAAAGTTAAACGCGGTAAAGAATACTAGCAAGGACAGCGCGATGCCGACCAGCGAATCTAGTTCGAATGCAAGCAATACCTGCGCAATGAAAATTAAAACAATGGCAATAATAAACCCCGGCTTAAGTTTGCCAGTTTTTTCGCCATAAATGATCCCTGGGACCATTAACACGAAAGACGCCAACATCACTGGCAAATAAATCTTCCAATGTTCGTCGAGCGCCAATCCATTCTTGCGTAATGCGAATGGCACCACGATAAATAGTGCCATCAGTGCAGCGTGTAACGCGAAGATACCGAAATTAAGGCGCGCTAATTGCGGGTCCTTTAATACATCGAAGAATTTCGCGGAATTTGCCTCAGCATCGGAATGAAAGCGGCTAACGGTCGGGTTAGGAATAACGCTATGCACTACAAAAATTGCCATTAATGCCAATATTCCGGTTAGCGAAAATATCCCAGGCACGCCAATAGCACGGTTTAGCGCGGGGCCGGCGACGAGGGAGATTGCAAACGTGGCACCTATCGCCATACCTATCACTGCCATCGCCTTGGTTCGTTGCTCTTCACGGGTGAGATCTGCCGCTAAAGCAATTACTGCAGCTGAGATAGCGCCTGCCCCTTGTACGATGCGCCCCAGAATGACCATGTAAATATCAGACGCAAATGCAGCGATGAAGCTGCCAACGGCGAACAGAACTAAACCACCATAGATAGTCCGCTTGCGGCCAAAGTGATCGGATAGCCAGCCAAAGGGTATCTGGAGCAAGGCCTGAGTGAGGCCGTAAACTCCGAGCGCCACTCCGATTAGCGCGTGGTTACTACCTCCAGGAAGGTGTTCCGCGTATAAGGCAAACACCGGCAAAATCAAGAACATGCCCAACATACGCAGGCCAAAAATACCGGCAAGACCAATACTTGCACGCATTTCTTGCGGGCTCATTTTATCGAGTTGGGACACGTGAATAAAAAGCTGAGAGGTGGTTGGGAAAATAAACGAAAGTGCGGTATATTAACAGGTTGACCTCCTATCCGGTAGCGATGAATTTGATAAAAATACGCGGTGCACGTACGCACAATCTAAAAAATATTAGCCTCGATTTACCACGTAATCGATTGGTGGTGATTACGGGTCTTTCCGGTTCCGGTAAGTCGTCTTTAGCCTTCGATACTTTGTATGCGGAGGGGCAACGTCGCTATGTCGAATCGTTATCGTCTTACGCGCGGCAGTTTCTCCAGCTGATGGAGAAACCCGATGTCGATTTAATCGAAGGGTTGAGTCCCGCTATTTCCATTGAGCAAAAAGCGACATCGCATAACCCGCGTTCAACTGTGGGAACAGTGACCGAGATCCACGATTATTTACGTTTACTTTATGCGCGCGTAGGGGACCCCTATTGCCCTGAACACGACACGGCATTGCAAGCGCAAAGCG
>CANMPU010000032.1 GCA_947499755.1 Betaproteobacteria bacterium
TTTCCATACTTGTCATGCAGATCAGGCACATCGGAGGGGCTAAATAAAACCCAATCACCGCCCTCCATGACTCGTTTCATAAATAAGTCTGGAATCCAATTCGCGGTATTCATGTCATGAGTACGCCGCCTATCGTCGCCGGTATTCTTGCGTAACTCTAAAAACTCTTCGATGTCCAGATGCCAGGTTTCAAGATAGGAACATACTGCGCCCTTGCGTTTTCCACCCTGATTTACCGCGACAGCGGTATCATTTACTACTTTTAAAAATGGAACGACGCCTTGGGATTTACCATTGGTTCCCTTGATGTGTGAACCCAATGCCCGTACCGGAGTCCAGTCATTTCCTAAACCACCAGCGAATTTTGACAACAAGGCATTCTCTTTAATCGCCTCATAAATTCCATCCAAATCATCAGCCACCGTTGTTAAATAACAACTCGAAAGCTGCGAGCGGCGCGTCCCCGAATTAAACAGCGTTGGCGTCGAACTCATAAAATCAAAACTCGACAACACGTTGTAAAATTCGATCGCGCGCGCCTCCCGGTCAACCTCCTGAAGCGCCAATCCCATCGCCACCCTCATAAAAAATGCTTGGGGGAGCTCGATATGATGGCCATAGACGTGCAGGAAATAACGGTCGTACAGGGTTTGCAACCCTAAATAACCGAACTTCAGATCCCTATCCGCTTCTAATGCCGCACCTAAACGGGGCAAATCAAACTCCCCTAACCGTTCATCCAACAAACCGGCCTCTATACCGCGCTTTATAAAGTTCGGGAAATATTCAGGGTAGCGCTTTGCCATTTCACTGTGCACCGCCTCTTCACCCAATACTTCCAGACGAATTGAGTGTAGTAATAGTCTTGCGGTGACAAAACCGTAGGCGGGATCTTTTTCGATTAACGCCCGTGCCGACAATATTGTCGACTTGCGTACCTCTTCGATCGGCACACCTTCATAAATATCTTTTAGCGTTGCTTGAAGTATTAAATCCGGATTAATCGTCTCATTCAATCCATGACAGGCCTCGGCGAACAAAACCTTTAATGCCGCGATGTCTAGCGGCCTAGTTTTTCCATTTTCCAACACATTGATGGCCGGTGCCGCCGATTCCGCTAACTTGGCCTCTCGCTGTTTTGCCCGTTCACGTGTGCGATCTTCTCGATACAGGACATAGGAACGAGCAACATCATGCTCGCCGGAGCGCATCAAGGCCAACTCAACTTGGTCTTGGATATCTTCTATATGGAATGTGCCGCCGTTAGGTTGGCGGCGAATTAACGCCGTAACTACTGAATCGGATAGTGTCGCAACCAATTCGTGAACCCTGGCCGACGCCGCCCCCTGCCCACCATTCACCGCGATAAACGCTTTCGTAATCGCAATAGAAATTTTAGTCGGCTCAAAAGCGACTACCGCGCCATTACGACGTATAATTTTATACTGCGAATAAATAGAGTCCGTCGCGGCTGTAACGTCATTCATTGGGAGGTTGACAGCCTGGGACAATGAAGAATCGGTGGCTAACTGCATGTCAAATCTCCCTGAAATAGTTTTTTTTCATCTGCCTGACTACAACACCTAGTAACCACAATATATTGTGTCTGACATCATTAGATGGACTAATTCTAGTGGCTTAACGCAACTACCGCAAGATTTTTTTATCACAAAATAAAAATTACTTCGTCGTTTGTTGCTTAAATGATTGATCGATATTTTTCCCAATTAAAAAACGGGCCGGGATCAGTCTTTCGACCCGGGGAAATATCTGCGTGACCAACAATTTCCTCGACTGGATATTTCGCTTTTATTATTTGGGATAAAGTTGCGACGACGCTGTATTGGGCATCGGTAAACGGCGTAACGTCACTTCCTTCCAATTCCACACCTATGGAAAAATCATTGCAACGCTCGCGCCCACCCCAACAGGAGGCACCGGCATGCCATGCGCGCTTACTGCACGGAACGAACTGGATAATTTCCCCATCCCGGCGGATTAGAAAGTGAGCAGAAACTTTCACGTCTTTTAAGGTATTGAAATACGGATGCGCGCCGTAATCGAGATTATTCGTAAAAAACCGTAGAATTGCGTCGCCGCCAAATAAATTCGGCGGCAGACTTATATTATGTATAACTAAAAGGGTGATCTGCGCATCGGTGGGCCGATCATCGCAATTCGGTGACGGAACAAATCGACAACCCTTGAGAACACCGGATTCGGTTAACTCGAGCATATTTTCAAGAGTATGCGCACCTTGACGGGATTTAAACACAGCATTGCGTCAACTGATTCCCAAGCGCTCCATCCGATACCTTAGCGCCCGGAAAGTGATACCGAGAAGCTTTGTTGCTGCGGTTCGGTTGTAACGCGTTTTTTCTAGTGCACGCAATATTGCTTCTTTTTCGACCCGATCCAGATGTTCCTGTAAAGGCAAATCCATATGGGTAGAGCCGCGATCGTATTCTTGCGGCTCGGATGCGCTGGTAAACTGTAAATCCTCTTTTTCGATATCCTGCCCCCCCGTTAGCGCTACGGCGCGCTCCAGCTTGTTTTCGAGCTCACGCACATTCCCTGGAAAGTCGTAGTCTTGTAGGGCTTTTAGCGCCGTTAGAGAAAGCTTAAGCGGACTGGCAGTAATATCGGGAACTTGCTTTCGTAGGATCTGATCCGCGAGCAACGGGATGTCTTCCTTCATATCACGTAGCGACGGCATCACAAGATCAATCACGTTTAAGCGATAGTACAGATCTTGGCGAAATCGACCGTCCTTTACGGCGTCTGCCAAATCATGGTGCGTTGCACTGATGATACGCACGTCAACGTGATCCTCTTGCGTGCTTCCGACCTTGCGCACTTTCTTTTCCTGTATCGCACGAAGAAGTTTAACCTGCATATGGATGGGAAGATCAGCGACTTCGTCCAGAAAAAGTGTCCCACCATTTGCTGCCTGAAAAAATCCATCCCTATCCTGCTCGGCCCCAGTGAACGCGCCTTTCTTGTAACCAAAAAACTCACTTTCCATAAGGTTTTCAGGTATCGCACCACAATTGACTGGGACAAAAGGTCCGTCCCCCCGCGCACCCTTAATATGTATGAGACGTGCTGCAAGCTCTTTGCCACTACCCGATTCCCCGCTTACGTACACCGGCGCTTGGCTACGCGCGAGCTTATCGATCATGCCGAGAGTTTGCTGCATTAAAGGAGAATTACCCAACAGTACTGGAATATTGGACGAAGCCCCCCCTTCGTCACCGGATTTTTTCTGCTGACTTAGATTCGGTAGCTTGAGCGCTGCCTTTACCAGGGCTCGTAATTGGTTCAGTGAAACGGGTTTCGAGAGATAATCAAATGCACCGGCTTTTAACGCGGCCACCGCATTTTCCGTACTTCCATGAGCGGTAATTACCGCGACGGGTATACCGGAATTAGATTTCGCAACGTGTTTAAGTAGATTTAAGCCATCACCATCGGGTAGGCGCATGTCGGTCAGACAAAGGTCGTAATGGTTTTTTTGCAAATATTGCATGGCTTCAAGCTCAGTCGTTGCACAATCTGTTTCCAAACCCATACGCAACAACGTCAACTGCAGTAATTCGCAAATATCGACTTCGTCATCAACAATTAAGACTTTCGCGTTTTGCATTAACCTTCCTTACATCGAATCATAAATTTTGCTCCACCGTCCGTTTCTACATACTCAAGCGTTGCGTTGTTCGCCTCACAGGTTTCTCTAGCAATATAGAGACCTAGCCCGGTGCCACTCGACACTGTGGTCACAAACGGTTCAAACAACTGCCCGCGAATTGAAGCAACGACACCTACCCCATCGTCGACAACGGTGAATTCTACAACACTATCGGCCTCGCCTGAGTTCACAATCAATCGAATACTTTTGTCCTGCCGCATGCAGTGCCGCAGCGCGTTGCGGCACAAGTTCCACATCACCTGATTTAGGTGACTGCGATCAAACGTTATCAGATATTCATCTTCAACCTCCAGAGAAAAAATCGTCAAAGGAATTTTCTCTATCCGACAAAACTGCTCAATAAAGGTACGAAGATATTCACCCAGACTAAATATCTCCGTATGCGCGCGATCACGACGATTTAATTTCAGAACGTCTTGTACCATACGATCTAATCGTTGCGTATTGTCACGAATGATCTGCAACAGCCGTAATTGTGTATCGCCAAAATTCTGCTCTTCCTGTAGCAATTCTGTCGCATGACTAATGGAGCTTAAAGGGTTGCGAATCTCATGTGCAATATTGGCGGTTAGTCGCCCCAATGACGCTAGCTTCATCTGCTGCACCTGCGCCTGGATACGACTCAAATCTTCCAAAAAAATAACAGCGCCCGCTTGTCGATCTTTATCTGCTTGCACAAAGCGCGCGTCGATCAATTTATTGGAAATCGTCGAGCGCAACGGATCCATTCTTACGCTAGCATTGGAACGCCAACCGTGCCAGCGTTGCGCAAGGGCGGGCGCATAAATTTCAAGTGATAATTCTCGCTGACCTGGCGCAATTACGCCCAACATCTCTTCTGCCCTGGCGTTGCGTTGCCGAATGACACCCCGCGCGTCTACGACTAAAACTCCGTCCTGCATATCCTGAATGACCAATTGATTTGCCTGGGCAAGATTCGCAAAATCGATGCCGCGTTGCGCCGCCAACTGTTCGCTTGCTTGCGTATATTTTGCAAGTGCATGCGCGACCCAAGCTGCAGCGAAATATCCCACACTCGTCATCCCGGCTTGCGCGTACTGCGCCACGTCGCCATAAAGAAAAACTACGCGATAGGTGTGTTCCAACAAAATCGCGAGCGCTGCGAGCGCCGCATGAAACATAGACAGCCGTCCACGACTAAGCAAACCAGCGCCCGCCAGTGAAGCAAAAAGCAAAAGGCCCAGGCCGCTGCCTATACCCCCACTGGCAAACAATAAAATCACCGTAAACACGACATCAGCGCTAACTTGCACGCTGAGCTGCGTGTTAAAGCTCGGTCGGCGCATGCTTATAAGTACCGCGCTTAAAACGCTAAATGCGATATATCCGCCAGAACCAAGGGTGAATAGTTTGTTGTTTTGTGAGCCAAAGGAGAATGACGTGCCGAAAGCCACGGCGACCGCGAGCAAAATACTAGCAAGCGTAAGACGATAGACGTTGAAAAAATGAAGCGAGCGCCAATTGACGCCCGTAAACGGCGCGCGCTGCGCAACGAGATTTAAAGGCATTGCCATAAAACAGTCTCCAGGGTAATGCCTGAGAAAAGGATCACTGCTGGTGCAATCGTCGGTGTTCTTCGCCGCAAAAGTATTCACCTCTCGAGGTAATACTTTCACTCATAGGCATATGAACACCGCAATGCGCACAGCGCATCATATTTTCTCCACCCCCGCTTTGCGCTCTATCTTTCTTTTGCGCGCCCTTGGCGAAACTCCTAAATGCCAAGAACAGCAGGAAGACTCCCGCAATGAGTAACAGAAATTTTCCCAATCTAATCCCACGTATCAAACTGCACGATCGCCTATTCAATAATTTCCTACCGACTGTAACTCGGTCTAGCCATTAGACTACACTGAAAAACAATTAAGTGAATAGGAAGTAAACTGGATAGACGTGGATGACATTTACGTCAGATAGACCTTGTGGGTTACATAATCATTCGACCTACGATAGGCTTGGTCGGGGTGAGAGGATTCGAACCTCCGACTCCTGCGTCCCGAACGCAGTACTCTACCAGGCTGAGCTACACCCCGAAATCTTAGCCTTTTGCGGCTGATCAATAATTGTTCAATATGCTCGCGCCACCGCGAACTCGGCCAATTGTAACAAAGAATCCTTGTATTTAGAATGCGTCAGCAGGGCAAGCGCAGCAAGCGCTGCTCTGGATTCTTCACGCGCCTTGTTTCTACCATATTCAAGCGCGCCGGTACTGGTCACCGCTTGCAAAATAGCGCCGAATTCATGCTGCCCACCAGAAACGATAGCGCAACGAATGATGTCGCGTTGATCCTTTGTACCATGAGTCATTGCATAGATAAGTGGTAGCGTTGATTTTCCTTCGGCAAGATCGTCCCCGATGTTTTTTCCGGTCTTTTCTTGATCGCCCGAATAATCTAGCACGTCATCGATCAATTGGAACGCGGTCCCTAAATGCATGCCATATTTGGCGAGCGCGCGTTCCTGGTCTGCGTCAGTGTTGGCGAGCACAGCGCCAAGTTGTGCCGCCGCCTCAAATAGCTTTGCGGTTTTCGCTCTTATGACGTTTAAATAGCTTTCTTCGTCCAGCTCCGGATTACCGCAATTCATTAGTTGCATGACTTCGCCTGCAGCGATGACGTTAGTCGCCGAGGCCAATACTTCCATTACTCGCGTGTTTTTTGATTCCAGCATGAGTTCAAATGCGCGCGAATAAAGGAAATCACCAACCAAGACGCTGGCCGAATTGCCAAATACCGCATTTGCTGCAACTTGCCCACGCCGCAGTTCAGATCCGTCGACGACATCGTCATGTAATAACGTTGCGGTATGAATAAATTCGATCACTGCCGCAAGCTCATGATGGAATTGCCCTTGATAATTAAGGGCGTTTGCCGACAAAATCACCAACGCTGGGCGCAGTCGTTTTCCGCCGGCGGTGAGAATATATCGCGTAACGCGATTTATTAGCGCCACTTCGGAATGCAGCCGACGATTGATGATATCGTCAACCATTGCCATGTCCTCAGCAATGAGTTCTCGGACAGATTCTAGAGACAAGATTTTATACCGAGCCCAAAATTTAAGAATTCGCAAGAATAGCAGAAAACCCACGATTCTTTCTAAAGCAGAAATTTACGCGCCATTGTTTCTTTTTATCGACAATGCCATACTCAGCCGGTCCTAAACCGCCAGAGTAGGTAATCAGGCTTTGACTGCGGATTTCAAATGCATTACAATGGCAACCCTTTCAAAAATCGAGAGATTACCTAAAGATGTATGCAGTAATCAAAACTGGCGGTAAGCAATATCGTGTATCGGCCGGTGAAAAACTGAAGATCGAAAAAATTGCCGATTTGGTTGGTAGTGAAATTACGCTAACTGAAATCCTGCTCGTTGGTCAGTCGGAATCTATCCAAACGGGTAATCCAATTTTGGCTGGCGCCGCTGTCAAAGCCACTGTGCTTGCCCACGGTAAGAGCGATAAAGTTCACATATTCAAGATGCGGCGTCGTAAGCACTACCGCAAAAGCCAGGGGCATCGGCAAAATTTTACGGAAATTCGCATCGATAGTATTTCCGCGGTCTAAATTGAGATCAATATATGGCACATAAAAAAGCAGGTGGAAGTTCTCGTAATGGTCGCGACTCTCATTCAAAACGCTTGGGGGTTAAGAGCTACGGTGGCGAATTGATTGCTGCTGGCAGTATCATCGTACGTCAGCGCGGCACCAAGGTACATCCTGGCAATAACGTCGGTATTGGAAAAGATCATACTCTTTTTGCGAAAGTTACCGGTAAAGTCGCGTTTTGCGTTAAAGGCCCCCTAAAACGCAAAACTGCAGACATCATCCCAGTCTAATCCGGCGCAGTCGCAGCCCCTAAGCACATACGGGGTGCAATAATTCTTAATCCTGTTTCGTTTACGCAGCGATTTTTCGATATTCAAACCTACTTCTCCGCCACCGCCCCCGCTTAATATAAGGCATTCCTATGAAATTTATCGACGAAGCGACAATTGAAGTGGCTGCGGGGAATGGTGGCAATGGTGTCGCTAGTTTCCGTCGCGAAAAGTTTATTCCTAAGGGCGGACCCGACGGCGGTGACGGTGGCGACGGCGGTAGTATTTATGCAATCGCGGATTGTAATATCAATACGCTAGTCGAATATCGTTACACGAGGAATCACCGCGCTAAAAATGGCGGACGTGGTAGAGGATCCGACTGTTACGGTAAAAACGCCGAGGATATCGAGTTACGATTTCCGGTTGGCACGGTTGCCACGGATGAGTTAGGCAATATCGTCGCCGATTTAAAGCAGCACGCACAAAAAACCCTATTGGCAAAAGGTGGAAAGGGAGGGCTGGGAAACCTTCATTTCAAGTCGAGCACCAATCGAGCGCCGCGGCAATGTACGAATGGTGCCCCTGGCGAAACTAAAAAACTAACTCTAGAATTAAAAGTCCTCGCGGACGTAGGCCTTCTTGGCATGCCAAATGCGGGAAAATCTACTTTTATTCGGGCGGTGTCTGCTGCTCGGCCTAAGGTCGCAGACTATCCCTTTACAACCTTGCATCCCAACCTTGGCGTTGTGCGCGTGGGGCAAAATCGCAGCTTTGTCATCGCCGATATTCCTGGACTCATAGAAGGTGCTGCAGATGGTGCTGGACTTGGGCATCGTTTTCTA
>CANMPU010000033.1 GCA_947499755.1 Betaproteobacteria bacterium
GATCGCGCTCATCATATCGACCGGTCTTGCAAAGCCCTCATCCACAAACGGGACGATATTGTCGGCAATGACGACTTTCAGAAACAAACCCACGATTATGCGGCGCAAGCCGCTAACAAACATCTCCAGCCTGAACACCGGTTTTTGGCATAGCTGCTGAAGCAGCTCGCCGCCGCGAAGAATGGGGCCCGCCACTAGTTGGGGGAAAAAAGTAACGAAGCAACCATAGAGCAGGAAATCCTTCTCGGCTGGAATCAATTTTCGATAGACATCTACCGTGTAGCTGATCGTCTGGAAGGTGTAGAAACTGATCCCCAGTGGGAGGATGATATTCAACACCGGGGCCTGCACATCAACACCAAAAAATCGGAG
Organism: Betaproteobacteria bacterium; assembly: GCA_947499755.1. Lineage (GTDB taxonomy): Bacteria > Pseudomonadota > Gammaproteobacteria > Burkholderiales > CANMPU01 > CANMPU01. The sequence goes on from CANMPU010000033.1 coordinate 373, forward strand.
TACCACTACCGCATTGTCCACAAAAAACAAAAGATATTTGAAGTAGAACAATAGTGCGAGATTGACTGTCAGACTTAGCATAAGCCAGCCACGTCGCGCGGCAAGGGAGCCTCGCTTTTCCATCTGCTTGGCGGCCACAAAATCGGTGCCCGCGGAGAACAACATCAGGATAATAAACTCGGGCCGCCAGAACCCATAAAATACTAGGCTGGACGAGAATATCATCCACAGTCGCGGCCTTTTTGGTAGCAGCCAAAATAAGCAGACCACCAAGGTGAGAAATACAAGATAGGTGACAGAGTTAAATGTCATTGCTGTTTACTTCTATCGATTGACTCGCGATCGCGCAGTAGCTTATCGATACGGTCTGCCAGCACAACGTGGCCCGCTGAAGTAAAGTGCATGAAATCGAATTCCGCTGTTTTACCGGCGTTGGTCGAATCTTTTTCTCCCCAAAGGGCTTGCGAAATCAAGTCTTCGAGATTTTGATACTCAGCGCCATATCGTTTTGTCACGGTTTGCACATCCGATTTAAAATGTTGGTATTCCGATTCGACATAAGGCCTTTCGCCATGGTTGATGCCGACCGGAGCAACATACAAGAGAACGGAAATACCGACGTTCGAAGCTGACTTTAGTAGCGCCTCAAGGGCCGCCATATTCTCCACATAGCGGCCCGGAATTATTTTCCTTTTCGTACCGGGCGTTATTCCGAACACCGTATTTCTAAGTCGGTAGAGGCCAACAAATATGTCTCCGCGAATTTCCGGACGGGCTGCCCAGATCGGCAAGGTTTGTACCAGTGCGCCGTTGAGCTTGGCTTCGACATAATCCTGGGGCGAGACCGCTTGCTGCGATGATTCCTCACCCTTATGTGGTCCATACTTCTGAGCGAAGCCTCTGCCAAACTCATTTTGCGAAATGAAAATTCGGTATTTTTCGTCGCGGAACAAGTCGGCAACCTCTTGGCGTAAACCATCCTCGCGAAAATCGTCAAACACCACCGGAAGGATAATTTGCTTGAGAGGGACTCTCAAGCGCAAATACTCGAACATGGCATAGTGTTCCTGCAAGTTTGCATTGCCCTGGCTAAACGTCACCAGATCGACTCCGCGTTGCGCAAGCGCAGCGGAAAGAATGTCTGGCGCAGTTTGCCCACCCTGGTGATATCGGTTTATGGCATGCAGCTGCGAGTTGCCAAACCAGATAACTTGGCGTTTAACGCGCCTCGCGTCGATACCCTTCAGACAGTTTTCGAATTCGCTGCCAGGCTGGCAGTGGATCGGATAACCTCCTCTTGACGCGAAAATTGACACCGTGTGGGCACCAACCGCGGCCGCATCAGCGAAATCCGTTGTTCTTCCGACATACCGAACTGCCAGTAATGACAGTGCCAACGAAAGGCCAACGACAACAGCAAGCAATTCCCTCAAGCCCGCGTTCGGAACGATATATTCTGAAGCCTTCATAGGAATTTCAAAGCGAATTTCGCGAATGATCAGTGCCGACCTCTATGGAGCGGTGGGCTTGGTGTCGTATGTTTCCGCATGGCGGCCCTTTGCCGCGTAGTAGAGCGCTTCGTACTTCGGTCCGATCCGGTCTAACGAGTATTTCTCAGCGGCCAGTTGGGCGGCGGCGGCCCCGAGAGAGCGACGTCGATCTTCGTTGTTGAGTAGATAAAGCAATAAACTACAGCACTGTTCTGAGGTTTGGTAAATCAGACCATGCACGCCGTTTGTCGCCGGGATGCCATCGAATGCCGTTTCCGACCCCAGCACAGCTCTGTTCAGGCCCATCGCCTGCACAACGCGCGTCTTTGCCCCTCGCGCCCCGGCGAGGTCTGGTATCAATACGACATCGGCCTCAGTAATAAATGTTTCGAAGTTTTCCACCCAGGTAAAATATTCAATGTTCGAAAATTGCTTTATATTCTGCAAAATGTCATCTGCAACCCGCCGTCCGAGGACACGCAGACGCACGTCGGGAAATTTATTTAGGACAAACGGAAACACGTCTCGCAGAAAGTTCGAGAATCCGCGCGCTATCGAGGCATCACCAAGATTTCCGCAAACCACTACGACGGGCCCTTGCTTACCCCCAGCCTTTTGCGCCGTAGCCTTAGGATGGGCAGAAAGGTCGTATGAATATCCGCTGCTGATTGGAATCACTTCGACGTTGGGATTCCCCGCCACCTTGTCGAGATAGTTTTTGTCGTCGTCCGATACGACGTGGATTTTCGAGAAACGCCCATAAACCTTGCGCTCATATCTGCGTAAAAGAATCGCGGAGATGTAGAGCTTGCATTTCAGAAAATAATCCTGGGTTACCCTGGCGCGGCGAAAATATACGCAGGAAGTCGCATCATTGGGAGAATGAACCGAGGCGGTGGTGGCTGGATCGGTGTGGTATTGCGCCATATTAATGATGTCATAATGGATTACGTCATATCTCCCGCTGGAGCCCGCCGCCGCCAGCATACCGCCAAGCTCATGGCTGGCAAATCGCGCGAGAGATGGAGGATTTAGACGCAGTATCTCCTTCCACGCTCCCAGGTATCGGGTTAGCCGCGTCGGATACGGGACTATCTGGACTGACCCAATATGCGGTAAGGTAGCTTTGAATCCTTCGTGGATCTCCGGGTTTGCAACACCGAGGCAAATGAGATCGCATTGATGCCGCAGTGATAGATACTTTAGCAAATTGAAGACCTTCATCTCCCCCCCATCAGAAGGGGGGTAGGGAACAGACGGCAGTACGAATAGTATGCGCATGATATTACCCAGGCACTTCTGCGGCATTTTTTTTGCTAAACATAAAAAGTGATAGTTCAATCCCGCAAAGACTGATTAGACCTGCCGCGATTATATATAGATTGCTGTCTAGGGTACCGTCTGTCATGGAAACGAATAATATCCATAACAAAAAAGTGTTTGCCACTGGCGCACATTGCAAGCCTGCGCCATAAATCAATCGGGGCACAATGACGCAGACCCATGCCAAGACAAGCGCTCCTAACACTAAACCGATCATTCCACCCGCTAGGTATAACCAACCCACGAAACCCGGCGCAAAGAGGGTGTTCGATTCCGGAGGGACCTGGTACGCGGTGAAGGTGAGATACCCCGTAATACCAAACGGGCTGATCAGCGTAGGAATCAACGCGCTGCCCAATGGCTCTGCTTTAACGCTGAGGATGGCCCACATCGTCTCTATACCAGGAATTCGGTAATATAGAACCGATAGCCCGTTGAGAAGAAGCTGCGGCAGACTTTCGCCAGTGGCACGCATCGCATGGCCTAGAACAGTAATCGGGTCCTCGTTGGATGTGAATCGCAAAATGCGATATTTCATTACCACCGGCATTAGAGAGACCGCGGCCAACAAGAGCGCGGAGCCAATCAGTATTCCATTACGCTTCAACCTCATGCCGCCGCTCGCAGCAAGGAAAATTGTAAGCAAGATACATAGCAACAAGATGCTGCGGCTACCCCGCAACATCATGTCACTAATCCCGTGTGCCAATAGCAGGAACAGGCCGGCCCTTACCACCCAGGAATTCGTAGCGATCTTGCCCAGATAGATCAGCGTTAATATCAGCAGCGGCAGAACGATCAAGCGGGCATAGAAAACGAGCCCCTTCAGCCGAAATGGCAGCGGCTCTCCTGGATCAACCCCCATCTGGCCAATCTGGTACTTGTACGCAACATAGCCGAGAAGAAACATCAGGGCGGGGATGCCGAAAAGTAGGATCCGTGTGCTTTGCCCATCCACGACACGGCGCGGGCCGGTGGATGATGCAGCATACAAGTCTTTATTTGCAGTGCGTTTCAGAAGCAGCGCGCTACCAACACAAAAAATTGCGAATACAATCGACGAAAAAACGAATGACCGTTGAAGCGCTGCGCTGTCGTCATGCAGTAGTTTATACGCCGTGTCAGGATGCGTACCTTTGACTGGCGTTGGATCAAACGAAAAATACACATAACGCAGAAAATAGAGAAAAAAGAACACGCAGAGGACCAGCCATACGGTAAGGTTTCGCGACGTAATCGTGTTCAGCTGGCAAAGTAAATAAACGCAGGACATCATTGCGACCACACAAGAAATTACGACTTCGGGTGTCGGCCCAAAATGAACGACGACTGGAGCGCATACTGCCGGGAAGATCAATAACAGAGCCCAGCGCAAATTCGCGTGGGATATGGTTGGTTTATTAAAGAAATTGAACATGCCGGGATTCCTAAATCTTAGCGAATGATTTCAAAGCGGCTCGAATATACGGTGCTAGCAAGGCAGCGGCGGTAACTGAGAGACTCGCGACGGCTAACAGGTAGAGCCCCCACTCAACTCGACCTACGCTAATTGCGGGACGAAACCCGTAGGCGAGCGCCACGATAGCTACCGCGCCGGCTAGCGGGAGGACGATATCCCGCAATAGCCACTGCCAGCCGGCATTAGGAATAAGCCGCGCGTGGCCTAGGGAAACGATAGCAATGGTATGGGCGCAGCTCACGGCTAGCCAGGCCCACCCCGCGCCGATAAGCCCATATCGCGACGCAGCCCACGGTATTAACACTATCGCGAGCACGACTGCGCCCGCATTTGCGACGATCAGAATTTTTGTCTTACCGTACGCCAATTGCAGATTATAAGCGAGATGCCCGAGGCAATTTGCAAATGCCGCGAACGCTAACAGGGTCAATACATGCGCCGACCGTTGCGCTAACGGCGCGCTGCCAGACCAAACGTAAATAATCTCCAAAGGAAAGAAACCGAGGCAAAGCGCCGCGGGGCCCACGATAGCCGCCACACTCTGGCTGGTTCTGTGATACGCCTTCATCAACCCGACGGAATCTGCTTTTGCTGCCGAACTCACCATCCCAGGGTAAGCTGCCTGGGTGATCGGTACGACAAGCAAGTAAAGGACGCTGGCAGCAACGGAGGCTAACACATAGATCCCGAATTGATCCAAAGGCAACAGCGCGGACAACATCAATTTGTCCATACTGATCATCACCATCGAAAGTGCCGATACCGCAAACATACCCGCCGAAAAACGCCATACGGACCTTACCTGTTCTGCTGAAAAGTGTGATGGCATTTCGGGTCGCGGTAGACTGCGATTCACCGCGACGACCAGTGCCGCGACGGTCAGTACTGACAAGATTGCCTGCCAGACGAAGAAGGTCTCAATAGTGGCCGAAGGATGCTGCAATACCAGTATGGCACCAGCATATCGTGCCGTTGCTGATACGGAATTTATGACGTTATAGCGCACTTGGCGCTCCAAACCGATCAGCGTTCCCCGGTAGATACCCTCCAGAAATCTAGCAGCAAATACCGCCGCCATGATCGCCACCGAATGGACGACCACATCTTCGGGGAGTCGATCGGCTTTGACCCACTCATGTGCGAGGTAGGCCGCGGACATCCAAACACCAATGAGAATGACTGCCGATAATATATAGCAGACCCACTCGAACGATCGAAGGAGATTTCGAATGCTCTGCGTGGTGTGTACACCGGTAGTGTATTTAGCCATTTCCCGCGTCAAGGTCGGTGTCACCCCTAAATCAAACACCGCCAACAAAGCTTGCATCGCCGAGAAAAAACCAATCAGGCCGTAAGCCTCGATCCCCAAACGATCGATGTAGATTGGAACAAAAGCAACCGCCATCAACCCAGCCCATCCCTGGCCCAAATAGTTGGCAACGATGTTACGAGCAAGCTTATTACTTTGTGCCATTACCCACTAGCTTGAAAAGTGCGTCGTATCGACGATCTCTGAAAGTTCGTACCTAACTAATTCTCGGACCATGTCTTCGAATGCTATGGTCGGCCTCCATCCGGTGTCACGCGAAAGTTTCGACGCGTCACCAATGCGGGTTTGAATATGTTTAGTAAGTAGGTTGGGTTTTATTTTGACGAAGTCACGGTAATCGAGGCCGACGTATCGAAACGCGATTTCAGTGAACTCCCGGACGGTGTGTGCATTTCCAGTCGCAATCACATAGTCAGAGGGACGATCGATTTGAAGAATACGGCGCATAGCGTCTACATAATCAGGGGCATACCCCCAATCTACCACGGCATCTAGATTCCCCAATTCTACGGAATCAATCTGCTTTCGTGAAATACGTGCAGCGGCTATGGCAATCTTGCGCGATAAAAAGTGGGGGGGGCGTAGGTTTGATTCGTGATTGAAAAGTATGCCACAACTCGCGAATACGTTTTTGTTCTCGCGGTAGTACTTGCACGCCAGCATTCCGCTGTACTTCGTAATGGCGTAAATGTTCCGTGGACACGGAAGCGAATCCTCGTTCAAGACGCCCATCCGAGAATCGGGGAATATATGTGACGATGCCGCAAAGAAAAGGCGCGCCTTGGGCACGCTACGTACAACTGCCTCCAAAAAATAAACCGTCGATGTTGCATGAAGTTCAAAGCTTTTTTCAAACCGTAATTCGTCCGATTCAGTTGCCGCTTCCGCGGAATGATGGTAAGCAGCAAGAAGATAGATTTCGTGAGGGGAAAATGAGGATACAAGTTCATGGACATCGGTCTTATCGGTGATATCCAAACTTCCTCTTGTAATGCAGGCCAGCTGATACCTGTCGCGTCGTAATAAATTAGCGAGATGACGCCCATCCTGCCCATTGCTACCAACAATGATTGCTCTTCGCGTTAGGGCGGAGTGTGAAGGTTTCATAGATTACGCGCTGAACCGGCTAAGTACGCACTATTTCAAACGCGGGGAGCGGAAATACTAACTGACGACCTTTGTAGGCCGGATTCTTCAAAAATCCGTCCTTGAAATGCCACGGCAAAACCAGCAAGTAATCTGGATTGCTCGCAAGCACCTTTGATTCATCTTCGATAGGAATCCAGGTCCCCGGCGTTAACGAACCGAACTTGTCTGGATTAATTTCTCCGATCATTTCAATATCGGCGCTGGTCAGACGGCAGCGCTGCAGAATCACATTTCCTTTGGTTGACGCACCAAGCCCGCACACGCGCTTACCTTCGCGATTCACCGTTGCAAGGAATTGTTTGAGCACATCGCATGCCGCATCGATGCCTTTGCTGAATTTGTCATAAACTTCGAGCGAATCGACTTGAAGCTCGTCCTCTCGTCGCAAAACAGATCGAATGTTGTTGCGCATTGGTTGGTGGGACGAGTTTTTCCTCGCGGCAGTAACGGAAAAGCTCCCGCCATTGACATCGTTAAACTCCAGATCCACTAACTTTAGATCGGCGCGCTCCAGCAGCCACTCGATTTGCTTCAGGCTGTAGTACTCGATGTGCTCATGGCAGATTGTGTCGAACGCCATTTTTTCGAGCATCAGAGGCATGTAGCTTTGTTCGAACACCCAGACGCCGATTTGGGGATCCAATAGACTGGCGATCTGCTTAACAAATTCCAAAGGATCGTCCAGGTCATACATCATTGAAAAAGACGTAATGACCTTCGCGTGCTTGCCTGAAAATCGATTCAAAACAATTTCGGCTGAGAACAATGTTGGTATCAGGGTGACGTGTGGCGGATAAAACTGCCTAAACTTGTTTCCAAGCGGATCGATACCGACCACTGTCAGATAAGAGGGGTATGCTGCCAAAGTGGTACCGTCGTTGCTTCCGATATCGATAACCAGGTCTCCGCGCTGTAGCTCTACCCGTTCGATAATGGCGCCAATCTTTTGATGCAGATGATGGACCATAGATCTATTCAGACCGGAACGATATCCGTAGTTCTCGCCAAACATTTCGTCCGAATTGTAGGTATGTTTTAGTTGAAGCAATCCGCAGACGTTTTCGCTGCCATAGCACTTGACCAAATGTAACGGCCCTTTAGTAAGCCCG
>CANMPU010000034.1 GCA_947499755.1 Betaproteobacteria bacterium
AGCGACTATCTATTTACCTCCGAATCGGTATCCGAAGGCCACCCAGACAAAGTAGCGGATCAAATATCGGATTCGGTTCTAGATGCCATCTTAACCCAAGATAAAAACTCTCGGGTGGCTTGCGAAACGTTGGTGACGACTGGCCTCGTCGTCGTGGCGGGTGAAATTACCACCAGCGCCATGGTCGATTACAACCAAATCGTGCGTCAAACCATCAAGCGCATTGGCTATAACAGCTCGGACATCGGCTTCGACTACAACACTTGCGCCGTATTGACTACATTTGGAAAACAGTCTGCCGACATTGCGCGTGGCGTAAACGAAGGCGAAGGCGTCGATCTTGAGCAAGGCGCGGGTGACCAAGGGCTGATGTTTGGCTACGCCTGTGACGAAACCATAGGCCTGATGCCGATGCCGATTTATTATGCGCACCGGCTGATGGAACGCCAATCGGAATTGCGCAAAGACGGTCGCCTACCATGGCTGCGCCCCGATGCAAAATCTCAGATCACGTTGCGTTATAGCGGCGGTGTCCCCCATTCCATTGAAGCGGTTGTACTCTCGACACAGCACCATCCCGATATTTCGCAAGCAGCGCTTGAAGAAGCCGTCATAGAAGAAATTATTAAGCCAGTTATCCCTAAGGAGATGCTGAAAGATACGCGCTACCTAGTTAACCCGACGGGCCGTTTCGTTATCGGCGGCCCTATGGGGGATGCCGGTTTAACCGGACGCAAAATCATTGTCGATACCTATGGCGGCGCTGCGCGTCATGGTGGTGGCGCGTTTTCTGGCAAAGACCCTTCAAAAGTTGATCGTTCTGCGGCATACGCCGCGCGCTACGTAGCAAAAAATATCGTTGCGGCTGGCCTAGCCAAGCGCTGTGAAGTGCAAGTCGCGTACGCAATCGGCATTGCCAAGCCGGTAAGCCTAATGATTAACACTTTTGGCACCGGAAATATTAGCGATGAGAAAATCGTGCAACTCATACGTGCGCATTTCGATTTAAGGCCTAAAGGAATTATTAGTAGTCTAAATTTACTGCGCCCCATTTATACGCAAACGGCAAGTTATGGCCACTTTGGTCGCGATGAACCAGATTTTACCTGGGAAGTAACCGATAAGGCCGCACAACTGCGTGTTGATGCAGGGCTAACTTAATCACCGGATATCACCTGATATTCTAAACATTGTTTTGGAGTAATTAATTATGAGCGCTGTACTAAATCAGAAATTCAACGACTACAAAGTTGCCAATATTTCGCAAGCCGATTGGGGCCGTAAGGAAATCGCCATTGCCGAAACCGAAATGCCGGGACTAATGGCGTTGCGTGAAGAGTATGCCAAACAACAACCGCTGAAAGGCGCACGAATCGTCGGTTGTTTACATATGACCATACAAACCGCAGTCCTCATCGAAACCCTAGTTGCCCTAGGTGCAGAAGTGCGCTGGAGTTCCTGCAATATCTTTTCTACGCAGGACCATGCTGCTGCCGCAATCGCTGCTGAAGACATACCGGTGTTTGCGTGGAAAGACGAATCCGAAGAAGAATTTTGGTGGTGTATTGAGCAAAGTATATTTGGTCCAAACAACTGGTTACCGAATATGATTCTTGATGACGGTGGTGACGTTACGACCATCATGCACGACAAGTATCCGCACCTACTTAAAGATGTGCGCGGCATATCAGAAGAAACAACGACTGGCGTGCGTAGGCTCTACGAATTGATCGCGCAAGGTAAACTTAAAGCGCCCGCATTTAACGTGAACGATTCCGTTACCAAATCCAAATTCGACAATCTTTATGGGTGCCGCGAATCCCTGGTTGACGGAATCAAACGCGCAACTGACGTCATGATAGCCGGAAAAGTCTGCGTGATCGCAGGATACGGTGATGTCGGTAAGGGATGTGCGCAAGCATTTCGCGGACTAGGCGCGAGCATATTAATTACCGAAATCGATCCGATCTGCGCGTTGCAAGCAGCGATGGAGGGCTACCGCGTGGTTACTATGGAAGAAGCGGCCGATAAGGCAGATATCTTCGTGACTGCAACCGGCAATGTGGGCGTAATTACACATGAACATATGCGCAAAATGAAAAATGAGGCGATCGTATGTAATATTGGCCACTTCGATTCCGAGATCGACATCGCAGCACTAAGAGATTACCCATGGGAAAACATTAAGCCCCAGGTCGATCACGTGGTGTTTCCGGATGGGAAAAAGCTGATCATATTGGCCGAAGGTCGATTGGTAAATCTTGGCTGCGCGACTGGACATCCTAGTTTTGTGATGTCGGCGTCCTTCACCAATCAAGTCATGGCGCAGATCGAACTGTGGAACAACTCGGGAAAGTATCCAATCGATGTATACGTACTACCAAAAAATCTCGACGAAAAAGTCGCGCGCCTACATCTCAAAAAACTAGGGGTAAAATTGACCACGTTGACAACAGCGCAAGCAAAATACCTGGGCGTTGACTCCAATGGGCCATTCAAGCCGGCGCATTATCGTTACTAGTTTTTCGTTCGATCTTAATTAAATAAAAGCGGCCACCCTCATGGCACTACCTTAAGGAAAAAGCCTCTGATTACGTCGTCGTTCCGGCGAAAGCCGGAATCCAGGACTTCAAAAATATCAGCCAATAGGCTGATTCTGGATGCCAGCTTTCGCTGGCATGACGGAGTTTTTGACTTTGAGGACCTTAAGGTAGTGCCATGACGGTCATACTCTGCTTCTCATCTTAGACTAACGGTTGCACATCATTCATGCAAGCAGAAAAAAATTATCCGCGAACCTTTAGTTTCGAGTTCTTCCCGCCCAAGACAGCAGAAGGCGCCGAAAAACTTCGTGGTACGTGTAAACAACTGGCGCAGCTAGGCCCAAAATTTTTCTCCGTAACCTACGGTGCTGGTGGCTCGACACGTCAGCACACTCTGGAAGCCGTCCTAGAGATTCGCGCTGGCGGTCAACATGCTGCGCCACATATTTCCTGCATTGGTTCAACAGCGGAGAACATCCGCGCCGTTCTCAAGGAATATTGCGCACACGGCATCCACCACACTGTCGCGCTTCGCGGCGATCTGCCCTCGGGTACCATAGATTCTGGCGAATTTCGCTACGCCAATGAACTCGTTGCGTTTATCCGCAAAGAAACAGGCGACCATTTTCATATCGAAGTCGCCTGTTATCCAGAAGTTCATCCTCAAGCAAAATCGGCGCGCGATGATTTGTTGAACTTCAAACGCAAGATAGACGCCGGCGCAAACTCGGCGATCACGCAATATTTTTTTAGTGCAGACTCTTATTTCAATTTCGTCGATGAGTGTGCTGCAAAGGGGATAGACGTCCCCATAGTCCCAGGGATCATGCCCATTTCCAATTTTTCGCAACTCATGCGTTTTTCAGATATGTGTGGCGCCGACATTCCACGCTGGATTCGACTAAAAATGCAGGGCTATGGTGATGATCGCAGTTCGATTCGGGCGTTTGGGCTAGAGTTGGTGACTAGCCTATGCGATCGCTTACTCTCCGCAGGAGCGCCAGGGTTACATTTCTACACTCTTAATATGGCAGGGCTCACTTCTATTATTTGGCAACGCCTAGGGCTAGAACCGCACCGCGATGAATCCGTGCCAACAGAAAAATAAATCTCAAGAGAGAATTCGGCAATAGCCACGCCGCTTTGGTTTATTGCAAAAACAACTTGTAGGCTGGGTTCTCGCTCTCATTCCAAAATTGATAGCCAATTTTTTCCAGAAATTTATTGAATTTAGTACGATCTTTTTGCGGCACTTGGATGCCGACTAAGGCTCTGCCGTAATCTGCACCGTGATTGCGATAGTGGAATAGACTAATATTCCAGCCACGGCTCATGCTATTTAAAAATTTCATGAGCGCGCCTGGCCTCTCGGGGAACTCGAACCGATAAAGTTTTTCATCTTCAACCTTAGCACATCTGCCGCCAACCAAATGTCGAATATGTAATTTCGCGATTTCATTGTCGCTTAAGTCTTCGGCGGCTAACTTGTGTTGTTTAAGGTTTTTTAGCAGTGTCTTTGTCTCGACCTTATCTTGCACTTGAACGCCGACAAAAACGTGTGCTAATCGCGGATCAGAGTAGCGATAATTAAATTCGGTAATATTGCGCGACCCAAGTAGCCCGCAGAAGGTTTTAAAACTCCCTGGCGTTTCGGGAATGGTGACGGCAAGTAGTGCTTCACGCCGCTCGCCTAACTCTGCCCGTTCTGCCACAAATCGTAAGCGAGCAAAATTCATATTGGCGCCGCAGGCGATCGCAACCAGTGTCTGGTCTTTTATTTTATGGCGCTCTACGTACGCTTTAGCGCCCGCAATGGCTAGTGCCCCAGCGGGCTCTAACACAGTGCGCGTATCTTCAAAAACGTCTTTTATGGCGGCGCAGATCGCATCTGTGTCGACGAGTATTACGTCATCGACCAAGTCTTTACACAATCGGAAAGTTTCCTTTCCCATTTGTTTCACCGCAACGCCGTCCGCAAACAAGCCAACTTGTGGCAATACGACGCGGCGTCCTGCCTGTAGGGATTTTGCTGCCGCAGCAGCATCGACCGGCTGCACGCCGATCACGCGTATGTCTGGTCGCAGGCGTTTTACGTAAGTCGCGATTCCCGATATCAAGCCGCCACCACCGATGGCGACAAAAATTGCGTGGATCGCTTGCGGATGTTGCCGCAGGATTTCTACTGCAATCGTTCCTTGGCCAGCAATGACGTCTGGGTCATCGTAGGGATGGATAAACGTCAGTTTTTTCTGCAGGCCAAGTTTACAGGCGTGCTTATACGCTTCATCGTAGGAATCTCCGAATAGGATGACTTGCGCGCCGCGCGCAGCCACCGCATCTATTTTGATCTGCGGCGTAGTAATCGGCATCACAATCACGGCCTTGCACCCCAGTTTTTGCGCTGCTAGCGCGACACCCTGGGCGTGGTTGCCTGCCGATGCGGCAATGACGCCCATTTTTAACACGCTTTGCGACAACTTCGCCATCTTGTTGTACGCACCACGCAACTTAAACGAAAAAATAGGCTGCAGGTCTTCGCGTTTGAGTAGCAATCTATTGCCGACTCTGCGAGAGATATTTGGTGCTAGCTCTAAGGGGCTTTCGATCGCCACGTCGTAAACACGTGCGGTAAGAATGCGCTCAAAATAATCGTTTTTCATATTCTTCTATGCCTGCGAGTTTTCCTGCGAAGATTACCAGGAAACACACAAAATCAGAAGTGAATCGCTTAAAGAATTGTGGAAAAAAACGGATAAAGCTATGCTAACGCTAAAATACCTGGGGATATTGACAATATGGATCAGAACGAATTAAAACGGGCAGTGGCAAAAGCGGCCATCGCCCACGTACCCAGCGGAGGGGTCGTTGGGGTCGGCACAGGGTCCACGGCAAATTTTTTCATTGCGGAATTGCGAGCGATTAAACACCGCTTTGATGGCGCTGTAGCAAGCTCTGAAGTAAGCGCCAGACTGTTACAAAAAGCGGGCATTCTAGTGTTAGATCTCAATAGCGTTGCCGATCTTCCCGTGTATGTCGACGGCGCGGATGAAGTGACACAGCACCGTCACATGATTAAAGGCGGTGGCGGCGCGCTTACTCGAGAAAAAATTGTCGCAGCAGTTGCAAAAAAATTCGTCTGCATCGCCACTGCCAGCAAACTGGTAGGAATGTTAGGGAAATTTCCCTTGCCACTAGAAGTGATACCCATGGCTAGAAGTTACGTTGCGCGGGAAATGACAAAACTAGGAGGGAGGCCGGTACTTCGCGAGGGATTTATTACCGATAGCGGAAATAATATTCTCGACGTGCACGGTTTAGAAATTCTAAACCCCGTAGAATTAGAAGCAACGATCAATCAAATTACCGGAGTGGTCACAAATGGACTATTTGCCAGGCGTGCCGCAGATATTGTGCTGTTAGCAAGTGACGACGGCATACTAACTATTTAGGGATCGTAAGAAAACTGTCATATTGCCTTGCTAAGCTATAATAATACCGATTGGACCGCACATGACTAATACTGAACATACCTATAAGCAATTCGACATTGAGCTTGAATCATTACGCTCGCACGTGCTGCGCATGGGGGGCTTAATTGAACAGCAAATCATCAATGCCATTGAGGGCCTAACGACGCTCAATCGCGAAATTATCGACCAAGTCATCGTCAATGATCACCTGGTTAATGGCATGGAAGTCGAAATCGACGAACAGTGCAACCACATTATTGCGCTTCGACAACCCGCCGCGAGTGACCTGCGCATGGTGATGACGGTGGTTAAAACCATTACCGACTTAGAGCGCATCGGCGATGAAGCAGAAAAAATTGCGCGTATGGCTAAACTCATCTGCGAAGACGATGGCTTAAAAGCTCCCAAGTTTAGCGCCATTACCAACGTCGGCGAAATCGCTTTGGAGATGCTGCGGAAAGCCCTGGATAGTTTTGCGCGCCTAGATGTCACCACGGCGGTTCAGGTAGTGCGCCAGGATATCGAGGTCGATGAAGCGTTTCACGCAATTCTGCGCCAACTCATCACCTTCATGATGGAAGACCCGCGCACGATCTCGACGTCTATTGAAATCCTGTTCGTCGCTAAGGCGCTAGAGCGCATCGGCGACCATGCCAAGAATATCGCTGAATACGTCGTGTTTATGGTAAAGGGCAAAGACGTGCGCCATGTCACAGTCGAGGACGTCGAGCGCGAAGCAATGGAATGAAACAAATGTTGTGCTAAACTGAACTAGCAACACTCAGTTTTTCATAACACATATTACGGCTATCGATACCTTAACCTCTACGCCTTCCCCGGAACTCCCTGTACTCGCCGCAGTCGATCTCGGCTCCAATAGCTTTCATCTCCAATTAGGACGCGTGGTCGATGATCAAATTTACCCCCTCGATTCCTTAAAAGAAACGGTGCGCCTTGCGGCAGGCCTCAACGAGGAAAATCGCTTAGACGATGCATCACAGCAGCGCGCCATTGAATGCTTAGAACGTTTTGGTGAGCGGCTACGCGGTATTCCATCTAAGGCGAAGCGCGCTGTCGCGACCAACACCTTGCGCGTTGCAAAAAACGCAAAATCCTTTCTAAAGAAGGCAGAGGCCGCGTTAGGTGTCCCGATAGAAATTATCGCTGGACGCGAAGAAGCGCGGCTAATCTACATCGGTGTTGCGCATAGCTTGCCACCCGTTAGCGACAATCGGCTGGTCGTGGATATCGGCGGCGGCTCTACGGAATTGATCATAGGCGCTGGACTAAAACCGCGAAAATTGGAAAGTATTTATATCGGTTGCGTCGGCTTTAGCCTTAAATTTTTCCCTGATGGAAAAATCTCCAAAAACAATATGGCGGCAGCAGAATTGGCTGCTAGAACGGAATTACAGCCCTTCGTCCTAGACTTTTTCAAAGGAAATTGGCAACAGGCGGTAGGATCATCGGGCTCAGCGCGTGCGATTGCTGAAGTACTGCAACTCAATGGCTTCGCCGCAGAAGGAATTACGCAACAAGGCCTAGAGCTCCTGCGTGCCCACATGCTCAAAGCCGCTCATTGCAATAAACTCGCACTTGCCGGGTTACGTGAGGATCGTATTCCGGTATTCCCCGGCGGTGTTGCAATTATGTCGGCGATTTTTTCTTCGTTGGGGATCATGCAACTTAGTGTCGCCAGCGGCGCAATACGCGAGGGAATCTTGTATGACTTGCTTCGGCGATTCCACCATAAGGATATGCGTGATGTAACGATACACCAGTTTATGCGGCGCTATCATACGTCGACTGAGCAATCCGCAAGAGTGGCCGCCCTCGCTCACATTCTCTTTATGCAAATGTCACATCATTGTTTTTTTGATACAGAGAGAATTTCTCGATTATTGGATTGGGCGGCGCGCCTACACGAGGTTGGCATATCAGTAGCGCATAGCGGCTATCACAAGCATTCCGCCTATATTATCGCGAATGCCGATATGCCAGGCTTTTCAAAAATGGAGCAGGACTATCTAAGTACGTTGTTACTTGCTCACCGAGGTTCGCTTAAGAAAATGCTGGGATTGCTCGATTCGCCGGAAGCGTTGGTTCCGGCAATTGCATTGCGGCTCGCAACTATTTTTTATC
>CANMPU010000035.1 GCA_947499755.1 Betaproteobacteria bacterium
GATATGTATCAGAAATCCAGGGCGCAAGGATTCGGCGCAGAAGTAAAACGCCGCATCATGATAGGCGCTTATGTACTTTCCCATGGATACTATGACGCCTATTATCTTCAAGCACAAAGAATACGTCGCTTAATCGCCGGAGATTTTGCCGAGGCATTGAAAAAATGCGACGTCATCATTGGCCCAACGACACCAACGACCGCCTTTAACCTAGGCGAGAAGAGTGGTGATCCGCTGCAAATGTATCTTTCCGATATTTATACCATTGCGGTCAATCTAGCGGGGCTACCTGGCATGTCAATACCAATTGGCTTCGGCGACAATCATCGCCCAGTCGGGTTACAGATTATCGGTGATTATTTCTCGGAAGCGAAAATGTTGAATGTCGCCCACCAATACCAACAGGTTACGGATTGGCATTCGCTCATGCCGAACAATATATAGAAAAATGGGTAACCAAGTACTTAAAACGCGTGTCTTACTCGTAGCGATAAGGAGTTGACGATGAGTGGTTGGGAAATTGTCGTAGGGTTAGAAGTGCATGCGCAGCTTTCGACACGATCAAAAATATTTTCTAGCGCTGCGACGGCCTACGGAGCCGCACCCAATGCGCAAGCATGTGCTGTTGATATCGCCTTACCGGGCGTATTGCCTGTACTAAATAGAGAAGCGGTGGAAAAGGCGATCAAATTCGGTTTGGCGGTTGGAGCAACGATCGCGAATAGGTCGATATTCGCACGAAAAAATTACTTCTATCCCGATTTACCAAAAGGCTATCAAATTAGCCAATTCGAACTTCCGGTTGTTCAGGGTGGGAGTATTCGAATTGCAGTCGATGGAAATGAAAAATTGATTAATTTAACGCGAGCGCACCTTGAAGAAGACGCCGGCAAATCTTTGCATGAGGATTTCCAGGGGATGACGGGTATTGATTTAAATCGCGCCGGCACACCGTTACTGGAAATTGTCTCCGAGCCAGAAATGCGTAGCTCCGCAGAAGCGGTGGCTTATGCTAAAGCGCTACATTCTCTGGTGCGATACTTAGACATTTGCGATGGAAATATGCAGGAGGGGTCGTTACGTTGCGATGCTAACGTTTCGGTGCGACGCGAGGGAAGTTCAAAACTGGGGACACGTTGTGAGATCAAGAATCTCAATTCATTTCGCTTCCTGGAGCGTGCAATCGACTATGAAGCCGCACGCCAAATAGAAATCCTTGAAGAAGGCGGCGCAATCCAACAGCAAACCCGGCTCTACGATTCGGACAAAGATGAGACGCGATCGATGCGCTCCAAAGAGGAAGCCCAGGATTATCGTTACTTCCCAGACCCCGATCTACTTCCTTTGGAAATATCAGCGGTGTGGATAGAAAAAGTTCGCAATGCATTACCAGAATTACCGCAAGCAAAGCGCGATCGTTATATTAAAGAATATAACTTGTCAGTCTATGACGCAAATTTGCTTACGAGTTCGCGCGATGTTGCGAGTTATTTCGAACAATGTATTTCCGGCAGTGTAAGTGCCGCGGTTACTAAACAGTGCGCGAATTGGATTAACGTTGAGCTCGCAGCGCGCCTAAATAAGGAAGGACGCGATGTTGCGCAAAGCCCGGTAACGCCAGCACAGTTGCGCGGCTTAGTTGCGCGAATCGAGGACGGCAGCATTTCTAGCAAAATGGCCAAAGAGGTATTCGAAGCCATGTGGAACAAAGAGGGTGATGTTGACCACATTATTGCCAGTAAAGGATTAAAACAGATATCTGATGGAGGCGAGATCGAGAAAATTGTTGAGCAGATACTTAAGGACAACCCGAAGCAGGTCGAGGAGTTTCGTTCTGGAAAAGACAAGGTGTTTGCTTTTTTTATCGGGCAAGCGATGAAAGCGATGCACGGAAAAGCGAATCCCACACAATTAAACGAAATATTGCGAAAAAAGCTCAGTAACTCATAAGCAGTAACGTTGTTACGGCCCCACCACGTGGTTCAACTTGGCTAGGTATCGGTGCCTTGCGTGGGAAAAATAACAAAATGAGAATTCTCACTAGGGGCTTGAATCGAATAGGCTATGCAGTTCTCGACCATCATATTTGACACAACCTGCTAATTTGCCTTAAAATTCACGGCTTTCTTAGAAACTGGCTAGATGTTGCGCGCATGAAAACATTCTCTGCAAAACCAAAAGATGTTACCCACGACTGGTTTGTTGTGGACGCTAAAGACAAAGTCTTAGGTCGTCTGGCCTCGGAAATCGCACATCGCTTGCGCGGGAAGCATAAGCCCATTTTTACGCCGCATATCGATACCGGCGATTTTATCGTTGTGATCAACGTGGATAAGATTCGTGTAACAGGCGATAAAGCCAAATCAAAAATCTATTACCGGCATAGTGGGTATCCTGGCGGTATCTACGAGGCGAGTTTCTCGCAGCTTCATGGCCGTTTCCCCGGTCGGGTTTTAGAAAAAGCGGTTAAGGGGATGCTTCCTAAGGGGCCACTCGGTTACGCGATGATACGCAAGTTAAAGGTCTATGCAGGCGAACAACATCCTCATATCGCACAGCAACCGCAGGTATTGGAAATCTAACATGACTACAGCTTATCATTACGGAACAGGTCGTCGAAAAAGTGCAGTTGCGAGGGTATTTATGAAACCTGGCAAGGGCGACATCGTGGTAAATAACAAACCCATCGACGTATTTTTTTCGCGGGAAACAGGTCGTATGATCGCTAGGCAGCCGTTACAGATTACGAATAATCTGAGCAGTTTCGATATTATGATTAATGTTTTCGGTGGTGGCGAATCCGGGCAGGCTGGTGCGGTACGGCACGGGATTACGCGAGCATTAATTCAATTTGATGCTAGCCTCAAGCCGAGCTTGAGTAAAGCCGGCCTCGTTACGCGTGACGCTAGAGAAGTTGAGCGTAAAAAAGTTGGTCTACGAAAAGCACGACGTCGTAAGCAGTTCTCGAAGCGTTAATTGCATTCACAGACAAAGCCGCCTGTGGGCGGCTTTTTTTTCGCACTATTTCTTGAATTGGTCATTTCGAATTTCTGGTACATTATTCTAGAATTCTAAGCGATCGTTTTAGGTTCATAGCGAGGGCGTATGTTAAATATTGGAATTGTAGGGGGCACAGGCTATACAGGCGTGGAGCTGTTGCGGTTACTTGCGCTGCACGCTGACGCAAAGTTAAAGGTAATTACGTCCCGCAAGGAAGCCGGTTCAAGTGTCGCGGATATGTTTCCCAATTTGCGCGGCAAGATTGATCTGAGGTTTTCCGAGGTTAACGATCCTGCGTTGGCAAAATGCGATGTGGTTTTTTTCGCGACCCCTAACGGTGTTGCGATGCAAGAGGCACCCAGATTACTCAAAGCCGGTGTAAGAGTAATCGATTTATCCGCGGACTACCGGCTTAAAGACTCCAAAACCTGGGAAAAATGGTACGGCATGACTCACGCGTCTCCCGAAATTATCGCGCAAGCAGTTTATGGTTTGCCGGAAGTAAACCGTGAAAAAATTAACGATGCCCAGCTCGTCGCGAATCCTGGTTGTTATCCAACGGCGGTACAACTCGGGTTTTTGCCCTTAATCGAAAATCAGGTCGTCGACGCAGAACACTTAATCGCCGATGCGAAATCTGGCGTCAGCGGCGGGGGACGTAAAGCGGAAGTCGGATTCCTCTTTTCAGAGGCAGCGGACAATTTTAAAGCGTATGGCGTTGCTGGGCACCGACACCTACCCGAGATCACACAAGGTCTAAATGGTGTGACAACGCAATCTATTGGATTGACCTTCGTTCCACATCTTACCCCGCTAATTCGTGGCATACATGCGACGTTATACGCACGTCTTACCAAGGAAGTCGATTTACAACGACTGTATGAAAAGCGCTACGCCGACGAGCTGTTCGTTGACGTTATGCCGCCCGGCAGCCACCCAGAGACACGTTCTGTGAGAGGCGCTAACGTTTGTCGAATTTCAGTTTTTCGACCGCAAGCAGGCGATACCGTAGTGGTTCTCTGTGTCATCGATAATCTGGTTAAAGGCGCTGCGGGGCAAGCGATCCAAAATATGAATATTATGTTTGGGATCAACGAGAGTGCAGGTATCAATATCGTGCCTTTACTTCCCTAACGTGCTACGTAAACTAAAAAGCAGATTTGGTATTTCATCGCGCAATATGGCGGTAAGAACGCACATTGCGTGGTACTGGCGTTGGGTTTGGATTTTCTTGCTTCTCGGATCAGTAATCGCATTGGCCGTAGCATCCTATCAATTAGGCAAGAGGTCGACTAATGATCAGCAGGGTGAATTAAATACAAAGCTAAATGAATCGCTTGAGCGCATTGCCACGCTAAACATGGAAAATGCAGCGTTACACAAAGAAAATGTGCAAAGCGTAAACCAATCACGTTTTGATCGTGCTAGCAATGATGCCTTGGCGAAGCAAATGAAATTGCTGACCGCAGAAAATGCCACTCTCAAGGACGATTTGGCTTTTTTTCAAACCCTACTTTCATCCGGAGATGGTAAGCAAGGTATTTCGATTAACCGCTTTCGCTTAGAGCGCGACAACCTTCCAGGGGACTACAGGTATAAATTACATTTGTTACAGGTTGGATCGCGCCTAAAGGAATTCGATGGCCGGTTACAATTTATCGTTAATTACGAACTCGATGGTCAAAAAAGAGCGCTCATGCTCCCTGAGGGCGGAGATAAGGGTGATCATTTTTATCAGGTCAAGTTTAAATTTTATCGCATGGTGGAGGGCGGGTTTAAGCTTGATTCCAAAGCCCAAGTTAAAAATATAGAACTAAAAGTATTAGAATTAGGGTCTGGACAAATTCAGGCGAGCGAAAGCGCAAGCTTGTCTTAAGTGAAAACTAAGCCTAGACTGCTTGCTTGTGAGGGCGTTTTCTTCGCTAAAACGCACTGGGTAAATCGTAACGGAGGTTGCCATGTTTGGAAGTAAGATTAGTAAACCGAATAGTCGACTCGACAGTCTGATTGGTGAGGGTACCAAAATCGAGGGAGAGGTGAGTTTTAGCGGTGGTTTGCGTGTGGATGGTCATATACACGGAAACGTTATTGCTTCGGAAAATCATCCCAGTACCTTGGTCATGAGCGAAAAAGCCAGAATAGAGGGTGAGATTCTGGTTTCACATGCCGTTATTAACGGTACGGTGATCGGCCCAGTGCATGCCCACGAGTATGTGGAACTACAGGCAAAATCTAATGTCACAGGAGACGTCTACTATAAAACTCTTGAGATCCAAACCGGCGCTGTCGTTCAGGGCAGATTGGTATTCCAAAACGATAGCGCTAAGACGAGCACGGTCGTTACGCTTAGACCAGCAACCAGCGATTGATTCTACATTTTTCTAGGAGTGGTACATGAATACCGTTGTGGATATGCAAGCCCAATTGGTTTTTACCGATAATGCGGCAAATAAAGTAAAGCAACTCATAGATGAAGAGGGAAATCCAGATTTGAAACTTCGTGTTTTTGTCACCGGTGGAGGCTGCTCTGGTTTTCAATATGGGTTTACCTTCGATGAGGTAGTAAACGAAGACGATATGGCCATGTTGAAAAATGGAGTGACACTTCTAATCGACGCAATGAGTATTCAATATTTAAGTGGTGCGGAAATAGATTATCAAGAAGGTTTGGAAGGTGCGCAGTTCGTAATCAAAAATCCGAATGCAACCTCCACTTGTGGATGCGGATCGTCGTTCTCGGCGTAACGACCTCGTACACTAATTAAGTAAAAAAAGGAGGCATTGTCGCCTCCTTTCTTATTTGTGCTTATGCGTGATGGACGACACCCAATACTCGTTCTTCCGTGGCGCCAGTGACACTAGGTAGATTCCCCGGCAAGACTTTTATATTTTGCCGCGCAAGCCATGCGAACGCGAGTGCTTCCACTTGAATTGCCGGTATACCGAGTGATTCTGTCGTTGCTACGGGTACTGGGCTAAGCGCCTCACCTAAGCGCTCCATCAGATAAAGATTTTTCGCTCCGCCCCCGCAAACATAAACCTCCGCCGTTCCAGTCAAATATTTGTTTACAGCGTCGGTAATCGTGGTAACTGTTAATTGCAGCAGTGTTGCCTGAACATCTTCGGCAGATTCGTTTCCTTGCAGGTGATTCTGTAACCAATCCAAACTGAAAACGTCACGCCCCGTGCTCTTAGGGGGGGCACGATGAAAATACTCATCTTCCGAGAGTCGGGTTAATAATTGTTCAATGACCGTTCCTGATTTTGCCCAGCGGCCGTCTTCATCAAACGACTGTTCCCGATGTCGCTGTACCCAAGCGTCGAGTAATATATTTCCCGGCCCAGTATCGAATCCCTGAATCAATCGTCTGGGATTGAGATCGGTGAGATTCGCAATACCGCCAATGTTCACGATAATACGATGGATTTCTGGGTGGGAAAATACCGAACGATGGAAGGCAGGCACGAGTGGTGCGCCTTGACCTTGTGCGGCAACATCGCGGCTGCGAAAGTCGCAGACGATGTCGACTCCCGCGAGTTCGGCAAGCAAAGCGCCATTAAGTAGCTGAATGCTATATCCCAGGTCGGGCCGATGACGAACCGTTTGACCATGGCATCCTATTGCGCGCACAACTTTCGGATTCGTGTTGCTTCGACTAAATAACTTTACTATGGCGTCGGCATAAGACGTTGCTAGACCATTCGATGCGACTGCCGCAGCGTGGAGCTCGTTTTCACCAACGGCGTTAAGCGTGAACAGCTGTTTTCGTAGATTTTCTGAAAAACAGTGATGAACCGACGCTAGGATTACGGGACGGGAAGATCCAAAGTCCGCTAAAACAGCGTCTATACCATCAATACTGGTGCCGGACATGAGTCCAGCGTAAAGTTCCATTTGATATTACTGAGTTGACGCGCTGAAGAATTCTTAAGAGCGATGTTAGGAGCAATTAATCGAATCTAGCCAACTTGCTTTCGCGCATCAATTCCATACGCTGAATCAAAGGCGTGGTAGAGCCGACAAACGCTGCTCTAAGCTTTGCGGTAATCGGTGGTCCGCCTGGCGTTGCTACTTTGAGAGGATTAGTCTGAACGCCATTGACTAGGAATTCATAATGCAAATGGGGGCCGGTCGCTAGCCCGGTCATACCAACGTATCCGATCACTTCCCCTTGCTTTATTTTTTGCCCAACATGCAATCCGCGTGCAAAACGCGATAGATGACCATAGACAGTTTCATATCGGTTTCGATGACGTAAAACAACGACGTTGCCGTACCCGCCCTTTTTACCGGCGAATTCCACACTACTATCGGAAGTGGCTTTTACCTTGGTGCCCGCCGCTGCGGCGTAATCTACGCCTTTGTGTGAGCGCCACAATTTAAGTATTGGATGGAAACGCAGTTTTGTGAAGCCGGACGAAATACGCGAAAACTCTAATGGCGAACGCAAGAACGCCTTGCGCAAATTGTGGCCCCGCGGCGTGTAGTAGCCTTCATTTCCGTCCGCGTCGCGGTAAAATACTGCCTGGTAGCGGTTACCTAGATTCTCAAATTCAGCTGCCAATACCTTTCCTGTTTTTACCGCACTACCCTCGCTTAAAAACTCTTCGTACACCACGGTACACCGATCGCCACGACGTAAATCACGATGAAAGTCAATTTCACTGGAGAAAATATCTGTAATCTGCATTGCGACAGTGTCAGGTAGACCGACCGCGTCTGTTGCCGCAAAGAGTGAGCTATTGATTTCCGCGGTTTTCATTACCACCTGACGCTCCGGATCAAGGGATACCTGCTTGGCGCGAAAGCGATCGCCATCGCGCTCGACGATTAGGCGCTTGCCATTTCCTGGCGCATAGCGTAACGCCACGAGCTT
>CANMPU010000036.1 GCA_947499755.1 Betaproteobacteria bacterium
CAATACGCGTCGACGGTTCCGACATCGCGCCAATAAGGCTCGGCGCCGGGCGATCCCACGCAACTGTCTGCGAAGCGATGCGCAAACACACGATAGCGCGGTAATAGGTAGGGGATAATATCTTTTCCAAAATCGTGACTTGAGCCCGGTGTATCGGCGTCGCGTATAAGTTGTTCGTAAAGAAAGCTGGCGTTGTAGACATAGATCCCCATACTCGCCAGCGCTTTATCGGGATTGCCCGGAATAGGCGTCGGCTGCGGCGGTTTTTCTACGAAATCGACGACACGCCAATCTTCATCTACATTCATCACACCAAAACCGGTTGCATCAGCGAGCGGCACTTCCAGACAGGCAATGGTAACGTCGGCCGACTTGGCGACATGATGTGCCAGCAGCTTTCCATAGTCCATCTTATATACGTGATCACCGGCCAAAATCAGTATGAATTGTGGGTCACCACTACGCAATATATCGAGATTCTGGTAAACCGCATCGGCCGTGCCTTGATACCAAAGTTCCTCAACCCGTTGCTGCGCCGGTAACACATCAACAAATTCATCAAAGCGCCCATCGAGGAAGTTCCACCCGCGTTGCAGATGCTTAATCAAACTCTGAGATTTATATTGCGTTGCGACCCCAATGCGACGGATGCCGGAATTCACACAATTGGATAGCGGAAAATCAATAATGCGAAATTTGCCGCCAAACGGGACTGCTGGCTTAGCACGCCAATCGGTGAGATCTCTTAGCCGGGTACCGCGCCCACCGGCCAAAATCATCGCATAGGTGCTTTTCGTGATTAAGCTCACGAAACGCGTTGCGCCGCCTTTTCTCCGCTCTTCCGTCCCTAAGGTATTGTCCTCTGCCATACGCCAACTCCAAACTAAATACCGAAATGCAAAATAATCCTATTAATTTCTAATTACGACAAATACTATAGTGATCATGAGACGACATTTACTATGAGACAAGACATCGACCATAAAGTCAATTTATTACGCGATTCGCTGTTACAAGCTCGCACCCACGATCCATTCGCTTATCTGGGTCTGCACCGTGAAGGCGAAGAGGTTCGCGTGCGCGTTTTCAAACCCTATTCCACGCGGGTATGGATTTATGTTGGTGACATAAGCGAGCAAATGACCCGCACCCATTCAGATGGAATTTTTGAGTGGGTTGCTAAAGTTTCTCCGGGAGAGCCGTATCGGCTACAGAGCGAAGAGCGCGATCGGATTGAGGATTGCTATGATGCGTACGCCTTTCCTTCGCAAATATCTGGATACGACCTGCATTTGTTTAATGAAGGTCGCCTCCTAAAGGCACACCGTGTCCTCGGTGCACACGCAACCAATAGGCAGGGCGTTACCGGCGTGCGCTTTGCCGTCTGGGCGCCAAACGCCGCTAGAGTCAGCGTCGTTGGCGAGTTTAATCGCTGGGATGGGCGCGTGCACCAAATGGCGATTCACGGCAGTAGCGGCGTATGGGAGTTATTTATTCCAGCGATCAAAGACGGGAGTATATATAAATTTGAAATCTGCAATCGCCAGACTGGCGCAGTCATCGTTAAAACTGACCCCTATGCCCAGCAATTTGAGCATAGACCAAGTACCGCAGCGCGCATCAACCTCGCTTCAGCCTACTGTTGGCAGGACCAGGAATGGGTACTAAAACGTACGCAATGTGACTGGCTGCATGCGCCATGTAACATCTACGAAGTACATGTCGGCTCCTGGCGACGTCATCCTGATGGTCGCTTTTACAGCTATAGAGATCTCGCGCAACATCTCATCCCCTATGCAAAAGATATGGGCTATACCCATATTGAATTGTTACCGATATCCGAACACCCGTTAGATGAATCGTGGGGCTATCAAACAACAGGCTATTTTGCGGCGACCAGTCGCTTTGGTAATCCTGACGATTTGCGCTATTTCGTCGATTGTTGCCATCAAAGTGGCTTGGGCGTGTTCTTGGATTGGGTGCCTGGCCATTTTCCTCAGGACAGTTTTGCGCTCGCACGTTTTGATGGCACCGCGCTATATGAACACGAAGATCCGCGCCTTGGCATGCACGAAGAATGGGGTACGCACGTATTTAATTTCGGTCGCAACGAGGTTAAAAGCTTTTTGCTCTCTAGTGCATCGTATTGGATAACGGAATTTCACTTCGATGGCCTGCGCGTAGACGCAGTGGCCTCTATGCTCTATCTCGACTATTCGCGCCGCGAAGGAGAGTGGCTTCCCAATAAATATGGCGGCCGCGAAAATATCGAAGCCACTGAGTTTCTACGCGAGCTAAATGTGATGATCCACGGCGAATTCCCTGGGGTATTGACGCTCGCGGAAGAATCTACTTCCTGGCCTATGGTGTCTAGACCCACGTATCTAGGCGGCTTAGGCTTTTCCATGAAGTGGAATATGGGGTGGATGAATGACACTTTAACCTATATGGCCAAGGATCCAATCTACCGACGTTATGAGCACAACCAACTTACGTTTGGCCAGCTGTACGCTTACACGGAGAACTTCGTATTGCCCCTATCTCACGATGAAGTTGTTCACGGCAAAGGTTCTTTACTCGACAAAATGCCGGGGGATACTTGGCAAAAATTTGCCAACCTACGATTGCTCTTTACCTACCAAATCACATCGCCTGGTAAGAAATTAAATTTTATGGGGTCGGAATTTGCCCAGGGAAGAGAATGGCAGGAGCGCTGGGAACTCGACTGGTGGTTACTCACGCGTCGCTGGCATAGTGCCGTACAAGCAGCCGTACGCGATTTGAATCGCTTGTATCGCGACTTACCGGCATTACACGAACTTGATTTCGAAAAACAAGGGTTTTCTTGGATAGATTGCCACGATGCGGATCAGTCTGTCATCAGTTACGTGCGCTACGCAAGAGATGGAACGCTCGCCGTCGTGGTGTTAAATTTTACGCCGGTTCCAAGATCCGATTACCTGATAGGCGTACCCGCTGGGGGCGTGTACCTCGAAGCGTTCAATAGTGATTCCAAATTCTATGGGGGTAGTAATAAAGGAAATGCGGGCAGACGGTTTGCCACGCGCAGTCCGTGGATGGGGCTATCGCATTCGTTACAGATTGAGCTTCCACCGCTCGCTGGTGTAATTTTTATTCCGGAAAAAGCGTAAAATGCGCGCGAGAACGCCACCTGCTACTCGTCGCATTAATTAAAACTCGCGTCAGTTCTGTCCAAAGCCCTTAGTGAAAGCGAACACAATTTTGTAATTTAATACCTATTTCATGAATAATCGCTTAAATCACTCAATTTACATCCAAACTGTATCGTTATTAAGAAGCTACTTCACATTGAGGCATACATCATGACTAACCTCACACTAACGGCAGAATGGCAAGCATTGCGGGCACACCAAAAGAATATTGCGGCGTGTCACATGCGCGATCTATTTTCGTCTGACCCGCAGCGCTTCGACAAATTTTCCCTAAACTTTGGCGATATTCTGTTGGATTACTCAAAACAGTTAATTACGGAAGAAACGGTGGCGCTGCTACTCGCCCTTGCACAAAAAACCAGCCTGAAAAAAGGCATAGACAAAATGTTTCAGGGCGAACATATAAATTTTACTGAAAATCGTGCGGTGTTACACACGGCCTTACGGAATCTTTCAGGAAACCCAGTCATGGTCGACGCGCGCGACGTGATGCCCGACGTAAAAAGAGTACTGCAGCAAATGCGTAAGTTTAGCGAAGGTATCCGTAGCGGCGCCACCAAAGGCTACACCGGCAAGCGTTTTCGTCACATTATTAATATCGGCATCGGCGGCTCCGATTTGGGTCCGGTGATGGTGACGGAGGCGCTTAAATCCTATTGCCATCCGGAACTGAGTTTACATTTTGTCTCGAATATCGATGGTACACATCTTAGCGAAACACTAAAGTGCATTGATGCGGAAACGAGTTTGTTTATTGTCGCGTCGAAAACATTTACTACGCAAGAAACATTAACGAACGCGCGCGCTGCGCGCTCCTGGTTTCTATCTCATCTTAAAGACGAAAAAGCCGTCGCGGCACATTTCGTTGCGCTGTCGACAAACACAACCGAAGTGAGTAATTTCGGCATCAACCCCAGTAATATGTTTGAATTCTGGGACTGGGTCGGAGGGCGCTATTCCTTGTGGTCCGCGATTGGATTACCGATCATGATCGCAATTGGCCCTGAGAAATTTGAAGCGCTATTGGCGGGCGCGTATGAAGTGGACCAGCATTTCCGCAGCGCGCCACTCGCGTCAAATATTCCTGTAATAATGGCGCTAATCAGCCTGTGGAATCATAATTTTTTAGGTGCGGACTCTCACGCGATATTACCCTACGATCAATACCTCCATCGTTTCCCGGCATACCTGCAGCAACTCGATATGGAAAGTAATGGCAAGCGCGTCGATAAAGAGGGTAATCCGACAGAGTACGATACTGGGCCGGTTATCTGGGGCGAACCGGGAACAAATGGTCAGCATGCATTCTATCAACTCATTTATCAAGGAACGCGGACGATTCCAACAGATTTCCTGGCACCTTGTGTAACGCATAATGTCATGGGTGATCACCACGCAATTTTGCTCTCAAATTTTTTCGCCCAGAGTGAAGCGTTGATGCGCGGAAAGACCAAGGACGAAGCCCGTGCTGAGCTAGTCGCTTTAGGATTTACCGGAGAAAAATTAGAGAATTTAGTGCCGCACAAGGTGTTTGTCGGGAATAAGCCTAGCAATTCGTTTTTATTTAAGATATTAGATGCAAGAACGCTCGGACAATTGATTGCCCTGTACGAGCACAAAGTTTTTGTACAAGGGTGGATATGGAATATTAATTCGTTCGATCAATGGGGCGTGGAGTTAGGAAAACAACTTGCAAGCAAAATCCTGCCGGAACTTACTGGTGAAAGCCCTAGTGTGGGACATGATGCGTCGACCAACGGATTAATTAATCACTTTAAAGAAATTCGCGCAAGGTGTTCTAAAGTAAAATAGCTGCTATCTCTGGAGGAAAACAATGAACGAAGAAACGTTAAATGTCAGCATTCGTCGCTACCTTAAGGCCGTAGGTATCAAATCCCAGCGGGAAATAGAACAAGCGGTCGCGGCAGCGCTCGCGAGTGGGAAGCTAGCTGGATGCAAATCACTGCCAATTACCATGAAATTGCATCTAGGTACCGTGGAATTAAATTTTAAATTCGATGGAACCATAGACCTAGAATAAATCGCCAAATATTCACAAATCAAGCATAACCCTCTCAATTCGCTACGCTAGCTGCCGATACTCCTTATAGGCACTCTTTATTTCCCACTTTAGAATCGTTTCAAGGAATAACGCGCCCAAGCATTTTATTTGGGCGCGATAAAGTTTGCCCATACGATTGCAGTTTTCATCGACGCCGATAGGATAAATTAATTAGGTTGCGGATCTATGAATATCGACCCCGCTAAATCAAACGCAATGGATTCGTTGCCAGCACTAAAAAAGTTGCGCCCAGGCAGTCGCTCGCGGGGAAAACCTGTCCGCCTCGCATCCTCAAATACGCCGAACGAAACAATCGCGGACGCGCGCAACTTCAATACAATTCTTAATCATCTCACGCAAGTAATATTTGAAACTGACTTGTAAGGCAACTGGGCCTATTTAAGCTCTGCGTGGTTAGAAATTACCGGCTTCAGAATCAACGAAAGTTTAGGGAAGAATCTAGTCGAATACGTATATTCTGTCGATGCAGCATCAGTACAAACCCTGTTCCTGCAACTCGCTCGTGGCGATCTACGCGAAATACGGCACGAATTGCGCTTCACCACCGCGGCGAATAACTGCCTCTGGATCCAGATTCACGCTAACCCATTATTCAATGAACAGCGCCAAATTGTCGGCATCGTGGGAACATTAAATGATGCAACGGCGAGAAAAGAAGCGGAACAAACACTGCACGAGCGCATGGAAAGATTAGAGCTTGCTGTTTCTGCCACAAATGTGGGTTTATGGGACTGGAATATTCTCAACGAAAGCGCGTATTACTGTAACCAATTTATGGAACTACTCGGCTTCCTGCCAAGCGAATTCGGAAATACATTTTCGGCGTTTATGAATCGGATACATCCCGATGACTATGCCCGGGTACAAAATCACCTATCGAGCCACCTGAGCAATCGCACTCTCTTTAACATTGAGTTTCGCTTACAGACAGCGGCCAACAAATATCGCTGGTTCCGTGCGCGTGGTCAGGCCTTATGGAACGACGCCGCGAAACCCTATCGTATGGTCGGTTCCATCGTAGATACCACCGAAAGTGAATTAGCGAAGCAGGAAATATTTTTAGCCAAGGAACGCTTGCACTTAGCACTCGAAGGATCCAGCCTTGCGCTGTGGGATTGGCAGGTTTTAAGTGGCGAGGTGTATTTAAGTCCGCAGTGGTCACTCATGCTTGGTGGTAGAGAAGAAGAAACTTTTACTACTTTCGATAAGTTAGCGCAGCTTGCGCACCCCGATGATAGTGACAATATACAAATCGCCCTGCGCGGCACCTTAAAAGGTGACCTTACCCTCTACCAATTAGAAGACAGAATAATAACAACATCAGGCGAATGGAAATGGATACATAGTCAAGGCAAGGTTGTCGTACGGGATGACCAGGGTAAAGCCCTGCGTATGATAGGAACGAACACCGACATCGATCTTAGAAAACAAAACGAAAAAGAATTGCGCCAAGCAAAACTGGCCGCGGAATCCGCAAATCATGCCAAGAGCAATTTCCTCGCAAACATGAGCCACGAGATTCGCACGCCCATGAACGGAATTATCGGCATGACAAATCTAGCGCTTGGGACTCACTTGAATGCGGAGCAACGCGAATACTTGGAAACCGTGCGCTATTCCGGCGATCTGCTTTTAACCCTTATAAATGACATTCTTGATTTCTCTAAGATCGAAGCGGGAAAATTGGATATTGAGAATATCGATTTCGATTTGGTGGATTGCGTAGAACAATGCATGAAAATGTTTGCGCCGAAAAGCCGCGAAAAAAATATAGAGTTATTGTGGTCAGTCGATACTGATGTTCCTCAAGCGATTAAAGGTGACCCACATCGCCTACGGCAAATACTTTCGAATCTAATAAGTAATGCAATCAAGTTCACCAGCAAAGGTGAGGTCGAACTTAAAGCAAACTACTTATCCCAAGTGCAAGACAAATATTGTTTACGCTTCGTCGTACGTGATACCGGCATCGGTATTCCAAGAGACAAACAACGTGCAGTTTTTGACGCATTCTCGCAAGCCGACTCCTCCACGACACGAGAATATGGCGGAACCGGATTAGGCTTAGCAATTTGTTCACGACTTGCAACACAGCTTGGCGGAAGCATATGGGTACAAAGTACACCTGGTTATGGAAGCACCTTCTATTTTACAATCCAAGCCGATGTCGCGAAAAAACCACCCACGCAACGCTCGGCTATTGGTAGCATGGAATCTATGTCCGTGCTTATCGTTGATAGCGACGCAACGCATCGTGCGCAACTGAAAGCACACCTCAGTAAGCGGCGTTGCAATGTTAGTGAGGCCGATCATGACGCAAGTGCTTGGGAAGCACTCAGCCTGGCAGCAAAGAGCAACCAAGCTGTTAGCCTGATATTTATTAATGCTGCTATGCCGAATATCGATGGGTTCACACTGGCCCAGCAGATTAAACAAGACCCCGTATATACGAACGCCCCGATTATCTTATTCACCGCCGTCGGCCAACGCGGCGATGCCAAACGCTGTCGCGATCTCGGCGTAGCCGCGTATTTGCGCAAACCGATTTCTGAAACAACCCTGGCGCGCGCACTCAACCGCGTACTGGGG
>CANMPU010000037.1 GCA_947499755.1 Betaproteobacteria bacterium
GGGTTTTAGAATTTCAGTGAAGACTAATGGCGGTGCAATGACGTTACGTCAGAGCTAAAATTCATGGTGTAATTTCTGATTTCAACCACCATAACCGTCCTCGCGAATAATCCGAGTAGACAAACTGCGCGGCTCGATACTGACTGCTTCATATATAACGCGATGCTGATCCGGATCGTAGCGCATTTCCACTTTGCCGATTTGTGGAAAATCTTTGCGGAACGGGTGTCCAATAAACCCATAGTCCGTCAAAATGCGTCGCAGATCTGGATGTCCGGAAAACACGATACCGAATAAATCGAACGCCTCGCGTTCGTACCAGTTAGCTGCGGGCCAAATATCGACGACGGAATCTAATAACGGCAGGTCATCATTTGTCGCGAATGTTCTAACGCGCAGTCGACAATTATGTTGGTAGGATAAAAGATGATAGACCACGGCAAAACGGGGTCGAGTCCATGTCTCGTTGCCGTAGAGGCTGTAGTCGACGCCGCAAAGGTCAGTCAATTGATCGAAGCTTAGGCGCGCATCATCACGTAGTAGCGCGGCAACCGCTAATAGACTGTCCGCTGGAATCTCTATCGTAATCTCGC
This sequence comes from Betaproteobacteria bacterium, assembly GCA_947499755.1. Classification (GTDB taxonomy): domain Bacteria; phylum Pseudomonadota; class Gammaproteobacteria; order Burkholderiales; family CANMPU01; genus CANMPU01. The sequence goes on from CANMPU010000037.1 coordinate 594, forward strand.
GCGCCGCGAGACTCAGATTGGCTATTTGTTTGGCAAGAACATCTGTTAGAGCTGCTGTTAACGATTCTAGGCGCGCTGACATATGAGTCATCTTGCGATGGTGTTGGTACGCTTGATTTTATTCTGCAGCTGCATAATTCCATAGAGCAGTGCTTCCGCAGTAGGAGGACACCCTGGGACATAGATATCAACGGGGACAATACGATCGCACCCACGCACAACTGAATAGGAGTAATGATAGGGGCCACCGCCATTTGCGCACGAACCCATAGAAATTACCCAACGCGGCTCTGCCATCTGATCGTAGACCTTACGTAATGCCGGCGCCATTTTATTGCATAGCGTTCCCGCAACAATCATGACATCCGATTGGCGCGGACTGGCGCGAAACACCACACCAAATCGGTCCATATCATAACGCGCGGCGGCCGCTTGCATCATTTCCACGGCACAACACGCGAGACCGAAAGCCATAGGCCACATTGATCCGGTACGCGTCCAATTTATTAGGCTGTCTACCTTAGTGGTGAAGAACCCTTCCTCTAGTATGCCCTCTATTCCCATTCCAGCGCCCCCTTCTTCCACTCATAGATGAAGCCGACCACGAGAACTCCAAGAAAAATCAGCATCGCGACAAAACCGAACATGCCAATTTCCTTAAGCGCCACTGCCCACGGAAATAAAAAAGCAATTTCCAAATCGAACAATATAAACAGGATCGCCACCAAATAGTAACGCACATCAAATTTCATGCGCGCGTCTTCAAAGGCTTCGAAGCCACATTCGTAGGGAGAAAGTTTTTCGTTGTCGGGACGATGGGGCGCGAGTACCCGCCCTATCGAAAGAGAGGCAACCCCTATACCAAGGCCGACGACAATAAACAATAGGATAGGAAAATAATTTCCCAGCATAACTGTTTCCCTCGTGTTGCAAAAAATGACGGCTCGCTTTCGATTGATACCTGTACCAACCGTGGGCGCTTACATTTTCAGCTTTACGCGCAACTTAAAATCGGGTACCAGAACAAAAATTATGAGATTTAAGATTCTCTCATGCTATCAAGTGGTGCCGATGATCAGACTCGAACTGACACGGCTTTCGCCACCGCCCCCTCAAGACGGCGTGTCTACCAATTCCACCACATCGGCAATTCTTGCGGGCAGGTCTTCCCTGCTCAAAACTTATTCGGGTATATCCTTCGCCTTAGAATCGCCCCCCACACTCCCGGTATCCGCCGTCGCCGGTTGCACTCGACTTTGGGTGCTTCCATTTTGCTTTTGTGGCACATGCGCCATCACGCCCTTAGACGCCACCTTGTGGTTGGAGAGATACGTCAACCCAAGACTGGTCACAAAAAATATCGCGGCAAGTATTCCGGTAGTGCGACTCAAAAAATTTGCCGAACCGCTTGCGCCAAATACACTGCCAGAAGCGCCACTGCCAAATGCGGCACCAACGTCCGCGCCCTTTCCGTGTTGCAATAACACGAAGGCTATCATGGCAACTGCCGTCATTACATGTAAGATTAAAATCAAAGTTTCCATCGTTGTCTCAAAAATATTTTTATATGCCTAGGAGATCCATTTATCAATGCGCAGAAGAACATATTTTCAGAAATTCTTCGGCGTCAAGAGACGCGCCTCCAATTAACCCGCCATCGATATCCGGCATCGTAAATAGCTCGTTTGAATTTGCTGCTTTTACGCTGCCACCGTACAAAATCCGCAATTGCTCTGCGACTGTCGCAGCGCGCGCCGCGAGCTTGCGACGGATAAACTGGTGCACCTCCTGTGCTTGCTGGGGGGATGCGGTCTTGCCGGTGCCAATCGCCCACACCGGCTCGTAGGCCACCACCGCGCGACTATATGCCTCGACGCCGCAAAGCAACACCACGGCATCAAGCTGTTCAGAAACGACCGCCTCCGTAACGCCTTGTTCACGTTGCGCCAGGGTTTCACCCACACATAATATCGGTATCAAATTCGACGCCTGTGCCGCTTTAAATTTCTGTGCGACCAACACACTATCTTCGCCGTACAGACTGCGTCGCTCCGAATGTCCAACGAGCACATAGTGACACCCGAAGTCCTTAAGCATCGTCGCTGATATCTCCCCGGTAAAAGCACCTTTAGCGTGCTGACTTAGGTTTTGCGCACCCCAAGATAGACTCGAATCGTGAAGGATATTTTGTGCCTGAAATAGATAGGGATAAGGTACGCATACCGCACAATCAATCTGGCCCAAATTCGCTATTCCGCGATTTAGCGCGTCTAACAGTACCTGGTTCTCTGCAAGACTGCCATGCATTTTCCAATTACCAGCAACAAATTTTCTTCGCATGCGAGACCCTGCTGAGTGGAACTATAGGATGTTACCGGGGAAAGAAGGTAGGGTCAATGGCGGATACACGACGCCAAGGCGGAGGCCGCGCCTTAACCGCCTTGCGGAGGTTTACGACAGTCTAGCCGAAACGCCCCGTAATATAATCTTCCGTGTGGCGATTCTTCGGTTTAATAAACAACTCGTCAGTGATTCCAAACTCGATGATTTCGCCTAGATACATGTAGGCAGTGTAGTCGGAAACGCGCGCTGCCTGCTGCATATTGTGCGTAACGATCAATATCGTCACCTTGCTCTTCAGGTCCGCAATTAATTCCTCAATGCTGGCAGTCGCGATTGGGTCGAGTGCTGACGTCGGCTCGTCGAACAGCAGAAGCTCAGGGTCGCTCGCGAGGGCCCGCGCAATGCACAAGCGTTGTTGCTGCCCCCCGGAAAGATTAAATGCGAGTTCGTGCTGACGATCTTTCACTTCGTTCCACAATGCTGCGTCGCGCAACGCTTCTTCCACTTTTTCGTCTAGTACGGCGCGTCGTCCAACTCCGCGTACGCGTAATCCATACGCGACATTTTCGTATATCGATTTAGGAAACGGATTGGGTTTTTGAAACACCATGCTAATACGCATACGAACCTCTATCGCGTCTACATCACGCGCTAGTATATTCACATTGTCTGGATGAAGGATAATCTCACCTTCGTAACGGTTTCCTGGGTAAAGATCATGCATGCGGTTGAAACATCTTAGCAACGTAGATTTACCGCAACCCGACGGCCCTATCATTGCGGTGACTTGTTTATCTGGGATGGTTAAATTTATATTCTTGAGACCTTGAAAATTCCCATAGAAGAAATTTAAACTTTTGACATCAGCCTTTGATCGGATCACGGGGTTCTCTACAGAAAGTGGAACCGCTGAATTTACGACAGTGTCTACCATTTTATTTTCTTTCTGATCTGATATCGAAGATAGATCGCAGTCCCGTTCATAAGTAGCGTCATTACAATGATGACGGCACCCGTCGCTGCAGCATTTTTTAGGAAAGCCGCTTCCGGGCGTGAAACCCAGTTGAACATTTGGATCGGCAGAACGGTAAATGCCGAAGTGAGCCACTCAAAATTCACGTAAGGCGCAGTTTCGGTTACAGGGGACGGCGGTAAAAACGCGATATAGCTCAATGCACCGATCGTAATAAGGGGCGCGGTTTCGCCAATTGCGCGCGCCATGCCTATGATGACGCCTGTCATAATTCCACCAAAAGAATACGGTAACAGGTGGTCCTGTATCATCTGCCAGCGAGTGGCGCCTAGCGCATAGGCTGCCTCGCGAATATTGCGTGGCACGGCACGCAATGCTTCACGCGTCGCGACAATAATCACCGGCAGAACGAGTAAGGCTAAGGTAAGCCCCGCAGATAAAATACTCTGGCCAAATCCAAATTGATAAACGAAGAGACCCAACGCAAGCAATCCGTATACGATTGAGGGCACCCCTGCCAGATTGGTTACATTAACTTCGATTAAATCTGTAATCCAATTCTTGCGTGCATATTCTTCTAGATAGATTGCCGCTGATATTCCCACCGGGACCGCGGCGATCAGGGTCACTAGCATCACCAAGGTTGTTCCCACCCATGCGGACAGAATGCCGGCGCGTTCTGCATGGCGCGAAGGAAATGACGTAAAGAAATCTGGCGTAAGACGCGACGCACCATCGATGGCGAGATTTATAAATAAGCCAAGTAATATCAGAACCGCGACCATCATACAAACCAAGCCCAGCAACGCAAATGCGTGATCACGTAGTTTATGCTGACGAATAAGCTTACGAATATCTTGAACTTGATCTGCCATTAATAAATCTCGCGAAAACGCTTACGCAGGACATGCCCGAGAATGTTAAAACCTAGTGTGATCAAAACCAATACTAGCCCAGCGGCAAAAATGCTCTGGTAGCCAATACCACCATGAGGTAAATCGCCCAAGCTAACCTGAACAATATACGCAGTAATTGTGGCCGCCGGTTCCATAGGGTTCAGCGTTAAGGTAGGTTGTTGCCCGGCAGCGATGGCGACAACCATAGTCTCGCCCAGTGCGCGCGATATTCCAAGAATATACGCCGCGACAATACCAGATAATGCGGCCGGGGTTACGACTAGCCTGGCAGTCTGAAATCGGGTTGCACCCATTGCATATGACCCTTCGCGCATATGCATGGGCACAGCGCGCATCGCGTCTTCGCTTACCGAGCTGATATAAGGAATAATCATAATACCGATAACGATACCCGGGCCTAGCATATTGAACCCCGGCAGGCCCGGCATGATGGTGTGTTGTAGAAGTGGCGTTACGACCAACAATGCAAAATAACCGAATACAACAGTTGGTACGGCAGCTAATAACTCCAGAAATGGTTTAACCGTTTCCCTAACCCGGCTAGGCGCGAATTCGCTTAGATACAAGGCGATGATGGTGCCTAGAGGTACGGCGACGAGCAGAGCCACGATAGTCGTTACAAATGTGCCGGCTACTAGCGGTAATATCCCATAATGCGCATCAGAAAATAGTGGCGTCCACTGCGTGTCCGTCAGAAAATCGAAGATGGGGACATGTTCAAAAAATCCAAACGATTCGGCGACCAAAACATAGACAATCGCAAACGTAATCGCAACAGCTGAAAGTGCTGAGGCAAAAAGAAAAATTTCGATCGCGCTTTCCTTAACACGCCGCGAGCGCTTGCGAATTGATCGGAGTTTTAGACCTTGATCCAAGATAACGGCTTTCTGGGTAATTTCTAGGGACGTCATTATTATCGTTATCTTTAAAGTCTATGACAGGCTGGCCATAAAAACAACGCGGCCCATCATAGATAAACCGCGTTTTTTGATTGTTATTGTTTCGTCTCTAACTTCATAAGTTCATCAATCGTAAGGCCTACTTTATTTTTCCCGCCAAATTTTGTCCCTAATTTCTTTTTACCAAATTGTCCCACGTTGTATTCATACGCATGGGGTGGCAACGGAATATACATCACCTCTTTCACTAAGGTCGCAGCATTTTTCATATAGAAGTCGACAAATTCCTTTATTTCGGCGCGCTCTGCTGCCGCTGCATTTACGTAGATAAAAATTGGGCGTGCTAACGGCTGGTAGCTGCCGTCGATGACCGATTGAACACTTGGACCTACTGCTGGTTTTCCTTCTTTCGCTACGATAGAAACTGCTTTCAACTTGTCCTGATTTTCTGAATAATACGCATAGCCAAAATATCCTAGCGCATTCACATCGCGGCTCACGCCTTGAACGAGTACGTTGTCGTCTTCGCTCGCGGTGTAGTCGCCACGACTAGCTTTCGCTTTACCGTTAATCGCTTCAGTAAAATAATCAATCTGATCCCGCACCAAATAATTTGATCGGTGTATCCGGCCAGCTAGAATTAACCTGCTTCCAATTCTTTATTTTCTCCTGAGCATTTGGTTCCCAAATTTTCTTCAACTCCGCAACTGTCATGGTTTCTGCCCAGGTATTCTTCGGGTGGATTACGACCGTTAAGGCGTCGTAAGCCACCGGCAATTCAATATAGGTAATATTATTCTTTTCACATTCATCCATTTCCTTGGCGAGTATCGGACGCGACGCGTCAGCAATATCAGTCTGTCCACGACAGAATTTCTTAAATCCACCACCAGTACCGGAAATGCCGACGGTTACGTTTACCTTGCCACGTTTTGCAGTCTGAAATTCCTCCGCGACCGCTTCAGTAGCGGGGTAAACGGTACTCGAACCATCGATTTTTATTGTGTCCACAGCGTGCGCGGACTGGAAAACCATGCTGCCTAAACCAACAGCCATTGCCGTGGCTACAATTTTTACCTTGCACTTCATTAACATAGTATGACCTTTCTATCAGTGTGCTATTAAAATGATCCGTCGCCGAATTCAGCGGGCAATACTAGAGGGGAAACGTGACAGTTTTATGACATTCGGGAAAAGAGGGACTTAATTCGCTGGAAACTTAGCGCTATTTTTAACTTAGGCCTTGATAATCTGCATGTTTCCGCATGCGGCCTCGCGGACCACATCGGCGATCGTATGCGCCCAATAGTGCACAGTTTCCGGTGCTCTACCTTCTACCATCACCCGAATAAGCGGCTCAGTGCCCGAAGCGCGCATTAACACGCGCCCGCTACCGGCTAATTTTTTATTTGCTTCACCGATAATGGAAGCGATAGCATTATGTTCTTGCCACTTAAAACCAGTTGCGACATTCACATTTACCATTACTTGTGGAAACAATTCGAGTTCTGCGCTCAGGGACGCCAAGGTCTCGTCAAAATCACACAGGGCATACAATACTTGTAACGCTGAAATAATACCGTCGCCGGTCGAATGTTTATCCAGACACAAAATGTGGCCAGAATTTTCCCCGCCGAGCTGCCATGCGTGCTTATTAAGAAGTTCCATCACATAGCGATCGCCGACATTCGCCCGGGCGAATGGTATATCCAGCACGGCCAACGCTTGCTCCGTCGCCAAATTAGTCATTAACGTGCCAACTAAACCGCCCTTGAGTACGCCCATTTTTTTGCGATGCTTGGCGATAACATAAAGGAGTTGATCCCCATCAAAAAGCGTTCCGTTGGCATCTGCCATGATTAAACGGTCGCCATCACCGTCAAAGGCGATACCGAGGTCGGCTTTATGCGCCTTCACTGCCTGCTGTAATTGTCCCGGGCAGGTACTGCCGCAGTCGATATTGATATTTAAGCCGTCCGGCTGATTACAAATAGCAATAACGTCCGCACCCAATTCATGAAAGACATGCGGCGCAATATGATAGGTTGCACCGTTGGCGCAATCGATCACGATGCGCCTGCCACGTAAATCTAGTTTTCCTGGAAAAGTACTTTTGCAAAATTCGATATAG
>CANMPU010000038.1 GCA_947499755.1 Betaproteobacteria bacterium
GGCATGCCGATGGGCATGGCAGAAATTGCTGAGGCACTGTGGAATCACCACCTTAGGCATAACCCGGCGAATCCCCATTGGGTCGATAGGGATCGCTTTGTAATATCTAACGGACATGGTTCGATGTTGCTGTACGCCTTGTTGCATCTGACGGGTTACGATTTGTCGATGGAGGAAATTAAGCGTTTTCGCCAACTGCATTCGAAAACGCCCGGACACCCAGAGTATGGCATCACGCCCGGCGTCGAAACTACCACAGGACCACTAGGACAGGGGTTCGCGAACGGCGTGGGGCTGGCGATAGCGGAAAAAATGCTTGCCGCCGAATTCAATCGTGAGAATTTGAACATCGTAAATCACCACACTTATGTGTTTTTGGGTGACGGTTGTCTTATGGAGGGGATCTCGCATGAAGCCGCTTCTCTGGCGGGCAATTTGGGCTTAAACAAGCTCATCGTGTTTTATGATGACAACGGTATATCCATCGATGGACACGTGGAGGGTTGGTTTTCTGACGATACCCCCAAACGATTTCAAGCCTACAACTGGCACGTTATCCCCAATGTTGATGGCCACAATAGCGCAGCGCTAGAGAAAGCCATCGATAGCGCAAAAGCAATCACGAACAAACCAGTACTTATTTGCTGTAAAACAGTTATCGGCAAGGGCGCACCAAATAAAGCCGGAAGCCATGAGTGCCACGGCTCCGCGTTGGGGGATGCCGAAATTGCTGCAACACGCGCCAGCATTGGTTGGCCGCACCCGCCGTTTCATATCCCGGAAGACGTTTATCAGGGCTGGGATGCGCGCGTAAAAGGTCAGGGATTAGAGCGGCTATGGGATAACAAATTCAGCGAGTATGCCAAGGCCTACCCAAAGGAAGCTGCGGAATTTAAGCGCCGCACCACGGGCAACTTACCGGCAGACTGGAAAAATCAAACCGACGTATTTATTGCGCGTGCCAATGAAAAAGCGGAGACCATTGCAACCCGTAAAGCATCGCAAAATTCAATCGAAGCGTTGGCAAATATCCTTCCAGAATTGGTTAGCGGATCAGCAGACTTAGCGAGCTCCAATCTCACGCTCTGGCCTGGCGCACGTGGTGTTAGCAAGGAAACGGGCGGCAATTACCTATACTACGGCGTGCGCGAATTTGCCATGTCGGCAATCTTAAACGGCTTAACCCTCCATGGCGGTTTTGTCGTTCTCGGCGCGACCTTTCTAACGTTTTCCGATTACGCAAGAAACGCGCTGCGTTTGGCTGCACTCATGAAAATCGGGTCGATATTTGTATATACACACGACTCTATTGGCTTAGGCGAAGATGGACCAACGCATCAATCGATCGAGCATCTCGCAACGTTGCGCTATATTCCGAACCTTGACGTTTGGCGACCCTGCGATACCGTGGAGTCGGCGGCTTCCTGGATTTGTGCAGTTCAAAGACGAAATGGCCCGAGCTGTTTGGTGTTCAGCCGACAGAATCTGACATTTCAGAAACGAAGCGCGCAACAACTGGCGGACATTAATCGCGGCGGTTATGTGTTGTCCGAGCTAGCGCATGCGAAGGCGATTATTATTGCGACTGGGTCTGAAGTACAGCTCGCAATCCAAGCGCAAAAAGTTTTGGCAGAGCAGGGTATCCCCACACGCGTGGTGTCTATCCCTAGCACCAACGTCTTTGATCGCCAAGATGAGGCCTATAAGAAATCTGTTTTACCTGCGGGTATAGTGCGCATAGCGATTGAGGCGGGCATCAGCGATTTCTGGAGAAAGTATGTCGGGCTTGAGGGTGGCGTGGTCGGAATAGACACCTACGGAGAGTCGGCACCGGCCGGAGATTTATTTAAGCATTTTGGATTTACGGTGGAAAATTTAGTAAATACCGTAAAAAATGTAGTGAAGTAAGAAGACGTATTTATTAATTAGTGACCAATTTTATACGACGGTTAAGGAGAACGTAATGGCAATCAGGGTAGCAATCAACGGGTATGGGCGTATCGGACGTAATATATTACGCGCACTGTATGAATCTGGCCGCAATAATCAAATTTCTATTGTGGCAATAAATGATTTAGGCAGCGCACAAACAAACGCCCATCTAACGCGTTTCGATACCGCACACGGAAAATTCAAGGGAAGCGTGCAGGTTGAAGGCGATTACATGGTTGTTAACGGAGAAAAAATCAAGGTGTTGGCGATGCGCAATCCCGCCGAACTACCATGGAAAGATTTGGGTGTAGACGTTGTTTTGGAATGTACCGGCTTATTTACTACCAAGGCAAAAGCATCGGCGCACTTGCAGGGCGGCGCCAAAAAAGTAATCGTTTCTGCGCCAGGAGGTAGCGACGTCGATGCAACCATAGTGTATGGCGTGAACCACAACATACTGAAAGCAGCGCACACGGTCATATCAAATGCGTCGTGCACGACGAATTGTTTGGCGCCCATGATAAAACCCTTGCATGAAAAAATCGGCGTGGTTTCCGGACTAATGACAACAGTGCATAGCTATACCAATGATCAAGTTCTCACCGATGTTTACCACGAAGATTTACGCAGAGCGCGCTCCGCAACGATGTCCATGATCCCGACCAAAACAGGTGCCGCGACAGCGGTTGGATTGGTTCTGCCGGAGCTAAACGGAAAATTAGATGGGTTCGCCGTGCGCGTTCCCACAATTAACGTATCGTTGGTAGATTTGTCGTTCGTCGCGGCGCGCGCAACCACGGTCGATGAAGTGAATGGAATTATGAAGGCGGCCGCAGAGGGCGATCTTAAAGGCATACTTGCCTATAACACCGAGCAATTGGTATCGGTAGACTTTAATCATGACCCGGTGTCGAGTACGTTTGACTCCACGCTGACTAAGGTGTCGGGTAATTTAGTGAAAGTACTCTCGTGGTACGATAATGAATGGGGTTTTTCCAATCGTATGCTAGACACGACAGTTGCGTTGATGAACGCGAAGTAAAGAGATCGCTTATACCCCGAAGTCACCCTAACGCGCATATTTATGGCCATCATTAAAATGACCGATTTGGACCTTGCCGGAAAGCGGGTATTAATTCGGGAAGATTTAAATGTCCCAATGAAGGATGGCAGGGTGGCGGACGATAGCCGCCTACGCGCTTGTTTGCCGACGATTGCGTACGCGCTGAATGCCAATGCCCGGGTCATCCTCATGTCTCACCTCGGGCGGCCGCAAGAAGGCCACTATGAAGAGAGTCTTTCACTCAAGCCGGTAGCGCAACGCTTGGGCGAACTATTGGGTCGCGATATCAGGTTAGTGAAGGACTGGGCGACGGCACCAGATGTTGCGCCCGGCAAAGTCGTATTATTAGAAAACGTTCGTTTCAACAAAGGCGAAATGAAAAACGACGACGAGCTCGCGCAACGCATGGCGGGGTTATGCGATGTTTTTGTTATGGACGCGTTTGGCACAGCGCATCGCGCAGAAGCTTCAACACACGCCGTTGCAAAATTTGCGTCTACTGCTTGCGCTGGGCCTTTGCTAGTTAAGGAATTAGAGGCCCTCGGTAAAGCCCTTGAAAAACCCACAAGACCACTGGTCGCGATTGTCGCGGGTTCTAAAGTATCGACAAAATTGACGGTTTTAAAATCGCTGGCGTATATCGTGGATCACCTAATAGTTGGTGGCGGAATAGCCAACACCTTCCTTTTGGCACAAGGCCATGCGATTGGGAAATCGATCGCCGAGCCCGACATGATTGGTGAGGCCAAAGAAATCATTTCCATCATGCGTAACAAAGGTGCTGAGGTCCCAATTCCCACAGACGTTGTTTGTGGAAAAAAACTTGAAGAATCGGCTTCAGCGCAAACAAAATCCGTGAATGATGTTGCGGCGGATGACATGATCCTCGACATTGGACCGGAAACCTGTAAACGACTGGAACAACTACTGGCGCGTGCCGGTACGATTGTTTGGAACGGACCAGTCGGCGTGTTTGAATTCGACCAATTCGCTAACGGAACGCGCGCGATTTCACGTGCGGTTGCCGCCTCAAAAGCGATTTCAATTGCGGGTGGCGGCGACACGCTGGCCGCCATCGCAAAATATAAGATTGAAGACAAAGTCTCCTACATTTCCACGGGAGGTGGCGCTTTTCTAGAGTTTCTGGAGGGGAAAAAACTACCTGCCGTAGAAATTCTCGAAGAACGCGCTCGAGAAAAAGGGCGGCGAACAAAAATTATTGCGACCCTGGGCCCAAGCTCTCGCGAAACCGACGTTCTCGGGAAAATTCTAGACGCTGGCGTTGATGTTATTCGGCTGAACTTTTCCCATGGCGATCACGCACAACACCGCGAGAACGCGAAGCGCGCGCGTGAGTGTGCGCAAAAACGCGGGCGTGATGTGGGCATTGTCGTTGACTTACAGGGACCAAAAATTCGCATCGGAAAGTTTGCTTCCGGAAAGATTACGCTGGAAAATGGAAACCCGTTTATCCTGGATATCGATTGGAATCTTGATCAGGGAAATTCAGAACGCGTGGGGGTGGTGTATCAAGAACTCACCAATGACGTTAAGGAGAACGACACGCTGCTGCTAGCCGATGGAAAGATCGAACTGAAAGTAAACAAAGTAGACGGCAAGCAAATTATTTGTAAGGTAATGCAAGGCGGGGAGCTCTCAAGCAACGCCGGTATCAATCTAAAAGGCGGTGGATTAAATGCCGCTGCGCTTACGGACAAGGACAAGGAAGATATCAAAGTCGCGGCGGAAATCGGGGCAGATTACTTAGCAGTATCCTTCCCCTGTTGCGGCGCAGACATGCGGCTCGCCCGAAAACTTTTGCAGCAGGCCGGAGGTAAGGCGAAATTGATTGCCAAAATCGAGCGCGCCGAAGCCTATCGATCGTTAGACGAAATTCTTGATGAATCAGATGCTGTTATGGTCGCGCGCGGCGATCTTGCAGTCGAGATGGGGGATGCGCGCGTCCCGGCATTACAAAAGAACATCATCGCGCGTGCTAGGGATAAATACAAGCCTGTGATCATCGCGACGCAAATGATGCAATCTATGGTTAAGTCTCCAAATCCGACACGGGCCGAAGTATCCGATGTGGCCAACGCGGTTCTAGATGGTGCTGATGCGGTGATGTTGTCAGAGGAAACGGCTATTGGCGAGTTTCCGGTCGCGGCGGTTAGCGCTATGAGCCGAGTGTGTCTAGAGGCGGAGAAAAGTACCGACTTAGCGCTGGACCAGGATTTCGGCAATATGGTATTTGAACGCATCGACCAATCAATCGCGATGGCGGCGTCTTTCACCGCATATCACCTTAAGGTGAAGGCGATTGGCGCATTGACGGAATCGGGCTCAACGCCATTATGGATGTCGCGAATCAACTCCGGTGTTCCTATATATGCGCTCACTCCGCAACTTGAAGCGCGTGGAAGGGTTACGCTATATCGAAACGTGTACCCCATAGAATTTGTTCCGGTCTCCAAAGAGCGCGACGATGTTTTGCGTGAGGCCATACAAGAACTGGTTTTGCGTGGTTTGGTTGTGGAGGGTGATTCGGTCTTATTAACCATAGGCGAATTAGTAGGCGAGGTCGGCGGCACCAATACATTAAAGATAGTGCGCGTTGGACACTAGTGAAACCAGTCGGAATAAAGAAAGAGTATCTTTATGAATGCTAGCGACCTTGAGGCAATTGCCAAAGCGATGGTAGCGTCCGGCAAGGGGATTTTGGCGATAGATGAAAGCCATGCTACTTGTAAGAAGCGCTTCGATAGTATCGCTGTTGAAGCGACGCCAGAAAATCGCAGAGCATATCGAGAATTATTGATGACGGTCCCGGGAGGGAATGAATTTCTAAGCGGCGTAATTCTCTATGACGAAACCATGCGACAAACGACAGCGCAGGGGGTGCCGTTTCCTGATGTGCTCAAACAACAAGGAATTTTGCCAGGTATCAAGGTTGACACCGGCGCCATGAAACTTGCGGGGAGTCCCAATGAAAAGATCACAGAAGGTTTGGACGGTTTGCGCGAGCGCTTAGTTGAGTATAAGCAGCTAGGCGCTTGTTTTGCCAAATGGCGCGCGGTGATTACGATAGGTGAAGGCATCCCGAGCGCGAGATGCATAGAAGCGAACGCGCGCGCACTTGCGCGCTATGCCGCGCTATGCCAAGAGAATGGCCTAGTACCGATCGTAGAACCGGAAGTTCTAATGGAGGGCGATCATGACATTGCGCGTTGTTTTGACGTAACCCAAGAAACGTTACATCAAGTTTTCCATGCGCTTCATAGCCAACATGTTGCACTAGAGGGCGTTATTCTCAAGGCGAGTATGGTTATTCCCGGGGGAAAATGTGCGGCGCAAGCAAGCGTGCAAGAGGTCGCGGCCGCGACGGTACGCTGCCTGCGAAGAAGTGTCCCTGCAGCCGTTCCCGGTGTTGTTTTTCTTTCTGGCGGGCAAAGTGAGGAAATTGCGACTGCGCATCTGAATGCAATGAATCAAATGGGGCCACACGCTTGGCCGCTTAGCTTTTCTTATGGTCGTGCGTTACAGGCGCCTGTGCTGAGGGTTTGGCGCGGAATGAAGGAAAACGTACGCTCGGCACAAAGCGCTTTATATCATCGTGAGAAATGCAATAGCGCCGCTTGCTTTGGTCGTTATACACCGCAGATGGAAAACTATACCGCCTAGGGCATGGGCGTTGAAATGCAATGGCTAAAACCACGAAAATAAAAACCTTGGTTGGCGTCGTCATGGGGAGCAAGAGCGACTGGGGCATCATGCAGCACGCGACGCGACAGCTAGAGGCGTTCAAGGTTCCGTTTGAAGCGTGCATCGTATCTGCACACCGCACACCAAATTTACTTTTTGAATACGCGGAAACTGCAGCAAAGCGCGGGCTGCGCTGCATCATCGCCGGCGCTGGCGGCTCAGCCCATTTGCCTGGGATGCTAGCAGCAAAGACGATAGTTCCGGTACTTGGCGTGCCGGTTCCTTCCAAACATTTGCAAGGGCTAGACTCCTTGCTTTCCATAGTACAGATGCCAAAGGGTATTCCTGTGGCGACCTTCGCTATTGGGGAGGCCGGGGCAGCAAATGCGGGTCTATTCGCCGTTTCTATCATTGCCAGGCATGACGCCGCGTTAGGAAAGCGCCTACAAGCGTTTCGCGATTCGCAAGAGGAAGCTGTTAGGGCAATGAGTTTGAACGACCAGTAATGATTTCACCTGGCGCAACACTTGGACTACTAGGAGGGGGGCAGCTTGGGCGCATGTTTACTATGGCAGCCCAGAGCATGGGGTATAAAGTCGTAGTGCTCGACCCGGGTACCTATAGCCCGGCAGGATCTGTTGCCGACCGCCACATCTGTGCGGAGTATCTAGATGTATCTGCTTTAGAGCGATTAGCCACGGCGTGTGCGGCGGTCACGACAGAATTTGAGAATGTTCCGGCTCAGGCGCTAGGCTATCTTGCCAGCCATTGCATTGTGAGCCCATCGGCGCAAAGTGTTGCAATTGCGCAGGACCGCATAAAAGAAAAAAGTTTTCTTTCCGATTGCGGAATTTCAATCGCGCCCTATGTCGTTATCCAAAACGCGAATGATTTAGAAAGCGAAGCAATTCGAAATTTGTTCCCAGGAATCTTGAAGCTTGCGAGGCTGGGTTACGATGGCAAAGGACAAGTAAGAGTGAGGGATCGCCTAGAAGCGTTAGCGGCGTTTAAAGCGATGGGCGAAAATCCGTGCGTATTCGAAC
>CANMPU010000039.1 GCA_947499755.1 Betaproteobacteria bacterium
AACCAATACGTTTCTACGGCATCGCGGAAACTTTTTCCATCGCTTTGTGCCGCAAGCGGAATATTGACCATATGTTCAGAACGCCCCTCAATCCCGCTGTGGGGATAAAACGGGTGCTGAAACGTGGACACCATTAACACTCGTGGCTCGTCGCGAAATATGTCCTCAGTGCCGTTACCGTGGTGCACGTCGAAATCTACCACGGCAACGCGCTCTAGATCATAGTGTGCAAGCGCATGTGCCGCGCCGACGGCTACATTGTTAAAAAAACAAAATCCCATGGCGCGACTTCTTTCTGCATGGTGACCTGGTGGGCGAATGTTGCAGAATGCAGTTTTGACTCGCTCTTGTAAGACCATATCAGTTGCGCGCACCACGGCACCCGCTGCGCGCAACGCCGCGTTGAGCGTGTTGGGGTTCATCGCGGTATCGGGATCTAAATGCACAACTCCCGAGGATGGGGAAACAGATTTAAGCGCTGCGACGTATTTCGCGGCATGCACGCGAGTGAGTTGTTCATCTGTCGCGAGTGGCGCCTCTACTCGCTCCAAGTGCTGCATTAGACCGGATGCGATTAACTGATCTTCAATCGATTGCGTCCGCGCTGGACTCTCGGGATGATAAGCTGCCATTTTGTGCAAAAGACAATCCGGATGGCTCACCAGCGCCGTTCGAAACCTAGGCTGCATATTTTTGGCCCTCGTCGCTAGAAAACAGACCGATCAAATGTTACATTATTTAAGTTTACACGCTCACGAGACGTTATTCTCCGATTCTCTGCGGACACAACCTACACTATGACGCAAGCCATCAATCAAGTCGCAGCGCAAGTCGGCAGCATTATCCTAGGAAAAACACATCAAATTCGCCTCGCCCTGGCGTGCTTGTTGGCACGCGGCCACCTTCTTATTGAAGATTTACCGGGGGTAGGAAAAACGACGCTGGCGCATGCACTAGCAGGGTCTTTAGGCCTGCAGTTTCAGCGCATTCAATTTACCAGCGACATGTTGCCCGCAGATATTTTAGGCGTTTCAGTATTTGACCGCGACAATACCGTTTTCCGTTTCCATCCGGGTCCAATTTTTTCACAGCTTATATTAGCGGATGAGGTCAATCGCGCGACGCCGAAAACACAAAGTGCACTACTGGAAGTAATGGAAGAACACCAGGTAACCGCGGAAGGTGAAACTAGGCCACTACCGTAGCCATTTTTTGTGGTGGCGACGCAGAATCCATCGCACCAGGTTGGTGCGTTTCCGTTGCCGGAGTCGCAACTTGACCGATTTCTGATGCGCATCGACCTCGGCTATCCAGACAGCGATGCGGAACGTTCGTTGTTACAAGGTGTCGATAGGCGTGATCTCATATCTGGTTTAACGCCCTGCCTCAGCCAACAAGAATTGATCGCTTTGCAACAACAAGTTAAAGAAGTACACGTTGCGCCCGCCTTGCTCGACTACGTACAGGCGATTATTGCTTATACGCGGCAGTCGCCCGATTATTTAAACGGCATGAGTCCACGCGCGGCCCTGGCATTGCTACACGCCGCGCGCGCATGGGCAATGATGGACGCACGCAATAAGGTGCTGCCGGAAGATGTTCAAGCCGTTTTACCCAGTGTCGTGAGCCATCGCCTGCATCTCACCCGAGAACCGAGTAACGCTAATAGCGGCGACCATATTGAACAGCTAATACGCAGCATCGCAATTCCATAATTGTGAGTCACTACGACGTCACGAAATTAGCCACGTCGCAATGAAATTTTCCGTTAAATCCTATCTCGCAAACTGGATATTTCAACCCAAGGGTGTTGAAACTGGTTCGGTTGTATTAAAACAACGACGTGTATTTATTATTCCCATGCGCCAAGGGCTGGTGTTCGGCGGCACGATACTGTTGATGTTAGCTGGCTCTATTAATTACAGCCTGAGCTTGGGTTTCGTATTAACTTTCATGCTCGCGTCGCTGAGCCTAGTTGCCATACTGCATACGTTTCGTAATCTCGCGCATTTGAAATTCAGCGCGGGAAAAGTAGAGCCGGTATTCGCAGGGGAAACAGCGACGTTTTCTCTATACATCGAAAATACCAGCCGTTTTTCGCGCCATAGTATAGGCATCGCCTCCGCTAAATCAGAAACTGTATTTCTCGATGTGGCACCTCAAAAAACCATAATAGCAAAATTAGCGGTTCCAACTAGCACGCGCGGCATACTCAAGCTTGGAAGATTTAATCCATTTACCCGATTCCCTTTAGGATTATTTTATGCGTAGTCCAATATTGAGTTTGGCATAGTCGGCATCGTCTATCCTCGACCAGACAGCGGAACAGTGGCGCCACCGTCGCAGCAACCCCGTCCAGGTGAAGGCGTCAGTTATAACCTTGGTAACGACGATTTCGTTGGCTTGCGTCCTTATCATCCAGGCGATTCTCCGCGCCACATCGCCTGGAAGGCCGCGACGCGCTCGATAAATTTACTGACAAAACAATTTAGCGGGCGCGCTGATGTTGAACTTTGGTTGGATTGGGATGAGTTGCCACCGAGCATGAACATAGAAGCCAAGCTATCGCGTCTTGCGCGCTGGGTAATCGACGCTCACGCAAATGGGCATCGGTTCGGATTGCATCTTCCGCACAAGACGTTCTCACCTGATAGTGGCATGTTACATCGCGAACATTGTTTGGAAGCGCTGGCATTATTCGACAGTAAAGAATTACGTAGTGCAACGAGATATGCCAGCCGCCCTATCGCCGCTTAATCTTCGCAATGTTTTCTGGCTAACCTTGTCCCTGTTGTTAGTCATGGAACCGCATGCTTTGCGCATCCCAATTTGGGTAACGTTGATGGGCTTTGCGCTATGCTCGCTACGCCTATATGTTGCGTACGCAAGACTACGCATTCCGCGAAAATCTATTCTGCTATTTCTGGTTGTCGCGGTTACCGTGGGAGTCTATTTAAATTACGGAACAATCTTCGGTCGAGATTCCGGCGTAGCACTACTCATTATCATGTTGTCGCTGAAGCTCGTGGAAAGCGCGACCAAACGCGACGCGATGATCGTCGTCTTTTTGAGTTATTTTCTAATTATCACCAATTTCCTCTACTCGCAAACCATTCCTACCGCGATATTTATGCTGTTTGCCATGATCATCATTACGTCTACGATGATAGGGCTACAACATACGAACGCGCGCTACGCTTATCGCGACGTGTTTTTTCTCTCGGGCACGCTACTCGCACAGGCAATTCCATTGATGCTTGTGTTATTTGTGTTGTTTCCGCGAGTCCAAGGCCCATTGTGGGGTTTACCGCAAGATGCCCACTCGGGAATATCCGGCCTTTCCGACACCATGTCGCCCGGAAGTATCAGTCAACTAGGGCTATCAGACGCAATTGCGTTTCGTGTGCAATTTAGCTCTGGCGTTCCACGACATCCTTTACTCTACTGGCGTGGCCCGGTACTTTGGGATTTCGATGGGCGCACCTGGACTGCCGCGTATTCGGCAAATTCTTTGCACCAAGACCCTGCCACTATCCCGCCGCAACCAAATTACCAAGCACAAGGCGCAGCCGTCCACTATGCGGTTACTCTAGAGCCGCATAATAAACGCTGGCTATTTGCGCTTGATCTCCCGGCGACGATACCGCCACGTAGTACGATCACGCCAGATTTTCAGCTCCTTGCCGAAGCGCCGCTGCGTACGCGTGCAAGGTACGAGATCAGTTCGTTTCCGATTTACAATATTAATCAGGTGCAGCGAGAAGAAATCGATCGCGCTCTGCGGATACCGTCTGGATACAACCCACGTACGCACGCGCTTGCACAAAGCATGTTGCGCGCAGCACGTAACGAACAAACGTTTGTGCAAGATGTTTTGCGCCTGTTTCGCAATCAAAATTTCTTTTACACGCTGCAACCGCCGCTGCTCGGTCTGGATTCTATAGACGACTTTCTGTTTGATACCCGCCGTGGCTTTTGCGAGCATTACGCCTCTAGTTTCGCGTATCTCATGCGTGCCGCGGGCATACCGGCGCGCGTGGTCACGGGTTACCAAGGTGGCGAAATCAATACTGTCGGCAATTATCTTATCGTGCGCCAGGCCGACGCGCATGCGTGGGTCGAAATATGGACGGGGGAACGGGGCTGGGTACGTATCGATCCCACTGCAGCGGTCTCACCGCTGCGCGTTGAATCGGGCATCGCGGCGGCGGCGCTCGCGACCGACCCTTTACCTTTTATCATGAGAACAAATTATCTATGGTTACGTCGCATACGCTTCAGTTGGGACGCGGTTGCCAATAGTTGGAATCAATGGGTACTCGGATACAATCCACAACGGCAATTGCAATTGCTATCTCGAGTTGGCTTGAATTCGGTATCGTGGAAAGAAATGACGTTATTACTATTTGGAATTACACTTGCAATTATAATTGCGATTGCGTACGCGTTCATCGGACCCAGTAAAAAAAGCATACCAAAGATTTTGCGCCAAACTCGCTAAATCGGGAGCCGCACGTCGACCCAGCGAAGGCCCGATAGCGTTCGCAGCACGTATCGCAACCGCTTGTCCTTCGCTAGCGCAGCGTATGCAACAAATTAGTCGCATTTACGCCGAACTAAGATATGGACTTCACGCAGACAAGGAAGAAATACGCCACTTAAAAAAGCTCGTGGACGAATTTAAAATATTGCGTAGGATCTAAAGCAGAACATCTTTGGATACACCTTTGCGGCGCAAAATTCTCCGCAAAGCTTGTAGCGCTTCAATCTGTATTTGACGCACACGTTCGCGCGTTAGATCGAGTTTCTGCGCTAATTCTTCAAGCGTGTGACTTTCTGATCCATTCAAACCATAGCAACGCTCGATGACCTCGCATTGCTTATCAGTTAGTTGCCCTAGCCATTCGCGCACATAGCTCTCCACCTGAACTTGCTCTAATAAAGTATCAGGGTTTTGCGTTGCATCATCCGGTATCGATTCGCCTATCGACAACATTGGGTCAACGTCAAGCGGCGTATCTAATGACACCGTGCGTTCATTTAAAACCAGCATTTTTCGCACGTCCTCTATCGGTTGCTCGACCAGATGAGCGATGGCTTCAACGCTAGGTTCTTCATGGCTATTTGCTTCCAAATGGCGTTTCGCGCGTAAAATAATATTGAGTTCTTTAATCACGTGCACCGGTAGTCGAATCGTGCGTGATTGGTTCATGATAGAACGCTCGATATTCTGGCGTATCCACCAAGTGGCGTAAGTAGAAAAGCGGAACCCGCGCTCTGGCTCAAATTTTTCCAGTGCATGCATCAAGCCCAAATTTCCCTCTTCAATCAGATCGAGAAAAGCCATCCCGCGATTCAAATAGTGTTTCGCAATATTCACCACCAGACGCAAATTATGTTCAATCATAATTTGCCGCGCGCTAAAATCGCCCTCCTTAACCAGGCGTGTGTAGTGTCGTTCCTCATCGGGCGTAAGTAGCGCGCTATTGCCGATCTGGTTGAGATAGATTTGCGTGACGTCGTTGAGAAAATCAGCCGATTCCTCTTCTTGTTCTTGCGTCAGCGTGTCGCTGAATTGAGATGGTAGAGCATCGTCTAAGTCGTCCTCACTTTGGTCGTTATGCGCATTCACGATGCAGTATCCTGTGACAAATATTTCATAGGATCGACGGGAATTCCTAGGCGGCGAATTTCAAAATGAAGAATGACATGATCCGCATCAGAACTTCCCATTTCAGCTATTTTTTGTCCTTTAACCACGCTTTGTCCTTCTTTCACTAAAATCTGCTTGTTATGCGCGTAAACGCTAGCGAAATTTTTTCCATGCTTTAGGATGATGAGCTTGCCATATCCTCGAATCCCGCTACCACTATAAATCACTTTTCCGGGCGCACTTGCCTGCACAGATTGACCGTCCTTCCCCGAAATGTCTATGCCTTTGATGTTATTTGCCTCAGAAAATCCATTAACAACCGTTCCCTTCGTTGGCCAACCCCAATCGATATTATCTTCGCCTTCGCTCCTGGAGTTTGTCGGCTCTGGTTTCAACTCTGGCTTAGCTTCGGCAAGCTTAGGTACGGCTGACTCACGTTTCAATTGCACCAGATTCTCATCGGAATAGGGTAATACGACAGCTTTCGGCTCAACCTTTAGAAGCGGCGTGTTTGCGCTCCGAGTATCAGAAGAGGGTTTTTTTTCGTTATCCGTTACTGGCCGGCCGGACACACTAGGAATCGTTTTAAGCGGCGCGGTAACTACTTGCTCCCCCGGCGACGTTAATCTTAGTTGTTGACCAATGCGAATTTCACCGGGATTGGTGATGTCGTTCCACGCTGCCAATTCCTTATAATCCAAACCAAAATCGAGTGCGATGGCAAATAGAGTGTCGCCCCTCTTGACCGTATACGTACCAGGGCGTTCGCCGGGGGTGGTTGCCTTCGTCTTTGTGTCTATTTTCGCAGGAGCTGGCGTTCTATCAATAACAGGTGCTTTTCTCGCCGTAGAACTACAGCCACTGATAATAATAAAGCACAAGCAACAGAGAAAACTGACAATCAACCAGGTGCTGGTCCGCGATTTTGGTATTGCCGATGAATAGCGATATTGTTGGCTGTTGCGACGAAGGCGCTGCGTAGACGCATTAAAATTGCGGTTGCGCTGCGCAAGTGTCGCGCTGGTCGGGAAAATAATTCGTTCGCTAGACATTTACGCCTTCTCTATTCACACAACGCCGGGAACTAAGGGCACAAACTTAACCTCATTGAGGATAGTTTCAACAAACCCATCTACGGTACGCTCTATTACACAAAGATGTTGGGTCTCGCTACCTTTCGGGAGCACCATTCGACCACCGAGCATTACCTGCTCCTTCAATTCGTCGGGAACGTGCGTCGCAGCCGCAGCGAGAATGATCGCATCAAAAGGCGCTGCCGTTGTATATCCAAAATGACCATCGGCGTGCTTAAGTTTTGCATTCCCCACGCGCAATTCCCTTAAATGCCCGCGTGCTTTGTACAATAAACTTGCCACGCGCTCCACCGAATATACCTCGGTCGCCAATCGCGAAAGTATTGCAGTTTGGTAACCACAACCACCGCCAATTTCTAATACTTTGTTTAATTTTTTACCGGCGCGTGCGAGCTCGCACATGCGCGCCACGAGGAATGGACTAGAAATCGTCTGCCCAAAACCCAATGGTAAAGACATGTCTTCATAGGCTCGGCTTGCAAGAGCCTCATCGACAAAAATATGGCGCGGGATTTCGCCCATCGCTGACAGCACCACTTCATCTTTGATACCGTCCTTACGCAGACGTTCAATCATGCGCACACGTGTGCGCTGCGAAGTCATACCGATACCGCCTAGCCGACTGTGCATGGAATCCTTACTAAGTACTCACAATGATGATTACGAAATTTTAACGACCGCATTACGGCATGTCCACGAAGAAGTAGCGTGAACAATCTTAGCGATAACTAATTTGACTCGCATTT
>CANMPU010000040.1 GCA_947499755.1 Betaproteobacteria bacterium
GAGAAGGTCCTCGCCCGAGATAAAAAACGCCTTCGCACTCAGAACGTTCCTTCCCCACCGTTAAGAATTTAAACCTCACCGGCAAAAGAAGGAGGAGTTCAAGGACTTCTCGTAGGTCTTCGATAAATATTTCTGTGACGCCAAGCTTTTCTGCCTTGGCACGCGCGGGCTCTAGCTCTCCGCCTTGCCCAATGTCAGCCGTGAAGGTGACCACCTCACAACCATAGGTATCTTGCAGCCACTTTAGTATGACGGACGTGTCTAGCCCACCAGAATAGGCTAGCACCGCTTTTTTAATTTTGTTCACTATCATGGGTAATCAATCTTTGATTTTTCCAAGCAATAAATATTCGACCAACGCCTTCTGCGTGTGCAGGCGATTTTCCGCCTCTACCCAAACAACACTTTGCGGGCCATCTATGACTTCCGCGGCAACTTCTTCTCCACGATGCGCGGGCAAACAATGCATGAAGAGTGCGTCGCGTTTTGCTAACCGCATCATATCGCGGTCGACTTGAAAGTCTGCGAATTTTTTCGTGCGTTCTTCTGTTTCATCCTCGAAACCCATACTAGTCCAGACATCCGTTGCAATCAGATCTGACCCACGTGCAGCATCGTGCGGATCAATCACGCGCTCATAATGCTTGCTGTTTTCCGTGGACGCTGTAATTTCATATCCCGGAGGGCTGGAGACGCGCAACTTGAAATCGAATATTGCCGCGGCCTGTAGCCAAGTTTTACACACGTTATTGGAGTCGCCTATCCAGGCAACGGTTTTGCCTTTTATGGAAGCGCGATGTTCAATATAGGTAAAAATATCCGCAAGCACCTGGCAAGGATGAAAGTCGTCGGTAAGGCCATTGATCACAGGTGCGCGTGAATGCGCCGCGAAGCGCTCAATGATGCTGTGTTCAAAGGTACGTATCACGACAATATCGACCATGCGACACATCACCTCTGCCACGTCTTCTATGAGTTCGCCACGCCCTAGCTGGGTGTCGCTGGACGTCAGGAACATGGCCGAACCACCTAATTGTTCCATTCCCGCTTGAAACGACACTCGGGTTCGCGTCGAGTTCTTTTCAAATATCATTGCCAGCACCCGGCCTTGCAATGTCTGATGTAGTGTACCCGCCGCGCGTTTTGTCTTCAATACACGTGCACGCGCCATGAGGTAGTCGTAATCGGCTAGGCCGAAATCACTGAATTGCAAATAGTGTTGTACCTTAGACATGATTAGCTGTTAGCTGTTTTTGGACTAAGCGCTGTAGTTGCGGTGTTGGCGAGGTAAGAAATAACGATCCCACAAAGTTTATCTATGAGCAGTTGCGCTTCTTCGTCTTTCATCGTGAGCGCAGGTAATAGTCGAATGACGCACTCGGAAGTGACATTGATGAGCAATCCTTCATTTAGCGCAAGTTGTACCAATGGTTCACAGGGTCGATCGAGTTCGATGCCTATCATTAGGCCTAGCCCACGAATTTGTTTTATTCCCCGTATAGTGCCGAGACCAGCGGCGAATCCGCGTTGGATCATATTTCCTAAGTGTTGCGCCCGCGCCAATAGCTTTTCTTCCTCGATGATATCTAGCGTAGCCAGCGCTGCGCGGCACGCTAGCGGGTTGCCACCGAATGTGGAGCCGTGGTTCCCCGGTTGAAAAATATCGGCCGCGCCACCAGCAGCGACGCAAGCGCCTATGGGAACACCCGAACCCAGGCCCTTTGCTAGTGTCATAACGTCGGGTTTGATCGCACCGTGCTGGTGCGCAAACCACTTACCGGTGCGGCCAATACCACTTTGGACTTCATCCAGCATCAGCAACCAATTGTGTTGATCGCAAATTTTTCTTAGGCCGACGAAATATTCCGGTGTCGGGAGTGGAACGCGGATACCGCCCTCGCCTTGTATCGGTTCGACGAGAACAGCGACGATATTGTCGTTATGTAAGGTCACTTGCTCGATCGCAGCAAAATCGTTATAGGGAACGCGCGCAAATCCGCCCAATAGCGGTTCGAAACCTGCCTGCACTTTGCGATTGCCAGTGGCCGTTAACGTCGCCATAGTGCGACCATGAAAACTCTTTTCCATGACAACAATCGTTGGTAATTGGACACCTTTTTTATGGCCGAACAAGCGCGCTATTTTAATTGCAGTTTCATTCGCCTCAGCACCTGAGTTGCAGAAAAATACTTTATCCATACCGGACAACGCGGCAAGCTTATCGGCAAGCTTTTCCTGTAGTGTCACTTGATAAAGATTAGACGTGTGAATAAGTGTGCCGACTTGATCGCAAATCGCCTTAACCAATTTCGCATGGCCGTGCCCAAGGCCACACACGGCAACACCACTGATTGCGTCTAGGTAGCGCTTACCTTCGCTATCCCATAACCAAACTCCCTCACCACGTGCGAACGCGACGGGCAGGCGGGCATAGGTATTCATGACGTGTGACATAAGCGTTTTCAAAAAAGCATACGGCGGCATTTGCCGCCGTGTGAAACATAGAAACGTTAATATTTAATGAATTCGTTCACCGATGCAAGCATTATTTCGAAAGCTTCTTCAAACACATTTCTCATGGCGCAACTAGGAGCCGTATGCCCGGCGAGTTACCGTCAAATACAATTCCGTGAAGTTCACCATATTTGTGGGTGCAACGGGCGACGGTATAGTTCATATTTTCTGTTATTGTTGTTTTTCGGGGTACGCGCGCTGGAGCCCCTTAGGGTAGGCGTGAGAAAACGGATTACGAAGTAAATAGGGTTTTGCGGTAATTTATAGTTGCCTAGTAGTCACCATCAGCGTAATGTTTTCGTCTGGGATGCGATGTTTTTAGCGTCATATCGCTAATCGCTTGTGCTTTCATCTTAAGAAAAAGTATTCCTTGCCGAAATTCTAAGGGAACTAAAAGGCCATCATGTTCGACGAATCAAAAGAGATTATTATCCAAGGGACTACCGAAGCCGGTAAACCGTTCCGCCCCAGTGACTGGGCTAAGCGCCTTTGCGGCATGATGTCGGTATTTGGTGCCGAAAAGAAAGTAAGCTACTCGCCATTTCTAAAGCCGATCACTTCGGATGGCGTCAGATGCGTTGTTGTCGATAAGGGATTAGAAACGAGTGATCCAGTGGCGTTTGGGTTTTTAATGAATTTCGCCAATGACAACGAGCTTAAGCTGCGCCCGGGCCGCAAACAGAATCGGCCGAGCGACATCACGGCAGATCCTGCATACGCCCCAATTCAGGCGCAATAAACGCTACCTGAACCTTATCTTTAGGCCAACGCCTTAATGGCAGCGTTGAGACGGCTCTTGTGCCGAGCGGCTTTATTCTTGTGTATGATTTTCTTATCGGCAATCGAATCGATCACGGAGACGGACTTGCGGAAAATTTCTAATGCAGCCTTCTTGTCACCTGTGGCGGTGGGTTTTGCTTTCTTGATCGCAGTACGCAATTCCGAACGCAAGCTGGCATTGTGCTGCCGTTGCGTTTCCGATTGTCGTGCGCGTTTCTTTGCCTGTGCGCTATTTGCCATTTAACTCTTCAAACCGATATGGGTTAAAAGCGCGTAATATTACGTTTTTTTGCGGTATTTTGCAAGGAAACTAGCATTTTGCCCCTGCGGCTCCCGATTCAATCTATCAGAAACAACGATTAACAAATCTAGATATGAATTTGCTTAGAACCTTGGCTCAAGTGAGCAGCATGACCTTACTCTCCAGAATTCTCGGTTTTGTTCGAGATATGGTGATTGCGCGATTATTCGGCGCTGGCATAGACACAGACGCTTTTTTTGTTGCGTTCAAACTACCCAATTTATTGCGCCGATTATTTGCAGAAGGCGCGTTTTCCCAAGCATTCGTGCCAGTGTTGGCGGAATACAAAAATAAGAAAGGATCTGTCGCAACGAAATTGTTAGTCGATCGAGTGGCGACGTTGTTAGGGTTAGCCGTGCTGGTTGTGGCGCTGGTCGGAATTGCAGCAGCCCCTATTGTGGTATACATCAGTGCGCCAGGATTTTCTAGTGTACCGCAAAAATTTGACCTCACAGTTACGTTATTGCGAATCACGTTCCCCTATATATTTTTTATTTCCTTAGTGTCCCTGGCTGCTGGGATATTAAATACGCATAACAAATTTTCCGTGCCCGCATTTACGCCGGTATTGCTTAACCTATCGTTTATCGTCTTTGCGCTCTGGTTGTCACGTTACTTTGATCCTCCGGTGTTGGCGCTTGCGTGGGCAGTCTTGATCGGTGGCGTGTTGCAGCTATTATTTCAGATACCGTTTCTCTCGAGAATTCATTTATTGCCACGCGCAAAACTCGAGCTTCATGATCCGGGTGTGTGGCGTATCGCCAAGCTGATGGGCCCGGCAGTTTTCGGCGTTTCCATCGGCCAAATCAGTTTGTTGATCAATACTATTTTTGCGTCTTTCTTGGTTACCGGTAGCGTTTCCTGGCTGTATTATGCGGATAGGTTAATGGAGTTTCCTAGCGGCATGCTGGGCGTCGCGCTAGGGACAATTTTGTTGCCTAGTCTTTCTAAGCATTTTGCCAATCAATCTAGCGAGGAGTACAGCAAACTCTTAGATTGGGGATTGCGTTTGACATTGCTCTTGGCGGCGCCCGCCGCGCTCGCGCTCGCATTACTGGCGGTGCCGCTCATCACTACATTGTTCTACTATGGCGAGTTTACGCAAAACGATGTATTCATGACACGACAAGCTCTCGTTGCATACAGTATCGGTCTACTGGGATTGATCATGGTGAAGATTTTAGCACCTGCGTTTTATGCCAGGCAGAACATTAGAACGCCAGTAAAAATTGCGATTCTCACTTTACTCGCTACTCAGGTGATGAACGCGCTGTTTATTTTTGTATTTCCGCTAAAGCAGGCCGGACTCGCCTTATCCATAGGGCTCGCAGCGTGTCTTAACGGGACCTTGCTGTACACGCAATTACGCAAACGCGATATTTACCGCCCTGAGCCGGGGTGGGGAAAATTTTTCTTGCGGTTGCTAGCTGCGCTCGCTGTGCTGGGCGTCGTACTGTGGTTTGTTTCTGGCAGCGACAGTTCATGGTTAACACTTTCTGCACACACACGAGCGCTTAAATTGCTCTGGGTTGTTGCGTTGGCTACGGCTGCTTACTTCGTTTGCTTGTGGGTGCTGGGTATGCGATTTAAGGACTTTTCCAAGCACGTAGCCCACTAGATTAGAGCTGATAATCAGCCCCTTTGGAGCCGCTCAACGCCAGTTCAACGACCTTACGATTGAGGTGGGGTGAGAATAATTCTATAAAATCGTAGATATATCCCCGTAAATAATTATTACGCCGAATACCGATACGGGTAGTGCTTGATTCAAAGAGATGGCTTGCATCTAACGCGCGTAAATTTTTATCGGTCTTCGCATCAAATGCCATATTCGCCAATATGCCTATTCCTAATCCTTGCGCAACATAAGTTTTGATCACATCCGAATCAATCGCAGTCAACACGACATTCGGTATCAGTTTGCGCAACTCAAATGCGCGGTTGATTTTGGAGCGGCCGGTAAACGCAAAGTCATAAGTGATGATGGGATACTTCGCGATTTGTTCTAACGTTAACAATTTCTGTTTTAGCAGCGGATGATTGGGCGGCACGACAACGCAACGGTTCCAGCGGTAACACGGCAGCATAATTAGGTCGTCAAAGCGTTCTATGGCCTCGGTGGCAATTGCAATGTCAGCGGCCCCCGAAGACACCATTTCCGAAATTTGTGTGGGACTGCCTTGATGCAAATTCAAGCGCACTTTTGGATAACGCTTCGTAAAACTCGCGATAACCTGTGGCATAACGTAACGTGCTTGGGTATGCGTCGTCGCGATGGTTAGCGTACCGATATCTTCACTGCTATATTCTTTGCCAACCTGTTTGAGATTTTCCGCGTCTTTCAGCATACGCTCTGCGATAGCGACGATCGCTTTCCCCGGTGGCGTGATCTCGACCACACGTTTCCCCTTGCGTACGAAAATATCCACGCCGAGTTCGTCCTCGAGTTGGCGTATCTGTTTGCTTATGCCGGGCTGCGAGGTGTGTAGATGTTCCGCTGCCTCGGAAAGGTTTAGACGTTGGCGTACGACCTCGCATACGTAGCGTAGTTGTTGCAGTTTCATCTTGTCCAGGTAAAATGGTGTTTAGTTATAAGATAGTAACATAATATTACTTTAAAATATAAGCGAACAACGTTACGATTCTCCCTCGCAAATAGTGGGAAGATTATTGATGGCAACGGTTTATTTAGTTGGCGCGGGCCCAGGCGCGGTAGATTTGATCACAGTGCGTTGCGCGCGTTTGTTGGCGCAAGCCGATCTTATTCTCTATGACGCATTGGTCAGCGACGATATATTGGCGCTAGCACCGCAGGCGAAAAAAATACGCGTAGGAAAACGTTGTGGGTCGGTCTCTATCGATCAACGTTTTATCAATCGCTGTCTAGTCGATGCGGCGCAAAAATATCAAACCGTGCTTCGCTTAAAAGGCGGCGATCCGATGTTGTTTGGTCGTGCTCACGAAGAAATCGAAGCGTTGCGCGCGGGCGGCATTTCTTTTGAAGTTGTCCCTGGTGTGACGACTGCATTAGCGGCAGCATCAGAGCTGGGTATTTCACTTACACGCCGTGGCCTCAGTCGTAGCGTTACCTTTGTAACGCCTCGAGTGGGCAGCGCTGAGGAAGCTTCAGATTGGGCGAGTCACGTCATTGCAAGCGACACTGCAGTGCTGTACATGGCCGCACAGCAAATCGAAGACGTTGCAACAACTTTGATAGAAGGCGGGCTTCCATTGGATAGATCCGTGGTGATCATTGAAAACGTGTCGTTGCCGCAAAGTCGCAAATTTTACACAACCCTGGGTGAACTTAGATCTGGATTGTCGTTTGAATTTGTTGGTCCCGCCGTGGTTCTCGTGGGTGAAGTGTTTGCTAGCGCCTGCGCCGACGCCATGTCGTTAGAGAATTTTCTATCAGCGCTGCCAACATCCACAGCGGTCGGCGTTTAAGCAGCGCGGTCGCGTTACCCCACCAAATTACCAGAATTCGAACGCACGAATGGTGGTCCGAGCAGCGCTCTTGTAGACCGCTTTTCGGCAAATCCAGTACAATGAAATTTTTTTGCGAACCTATGCAGATCTTACGCAAGATTCCAAAGGTGGCGAAATCGCCAATTGCATTAGCGATTGGCAATTTCGATGGTGTTCATTTGGGGCACCAAGAAATGCTACGACGCCTGGGAAAAGCATCGCAGGATCTGAAAATTGAATCTTGCGTGATGACGTTTGAGCCACATCCGCGAGAGTTTTTTGCGCCCGATCATGCGCCGGCGCGTCTTGCCACTCTGCGTGAGAAGCTTGAACTGTTAGCTTTTTATGGTGTGCGCAAGGTACATATTTGCCGCTTTGATTTTGAGCTAGCAAAAATTAGCGCTGATG
>CANMPU010000041.1 GCA_947499755.1 Betaproteobacteria bacterium
CCAGAAATATTTACTGCAATCGGTGGCGTTTCTGCGCTATGTTTCAGGTATTGAATGCTCGCACCTATCACCCATCGGTCAATATCAAGTATCTTCCCGGTTTTCTCGGCAATAGGGATAAAGTTTCCCGGCAAAATTATTTTGCCAGGATTTTGTTCATCGACCATACGTACCAGAGCCTCGAGGTGCGATAGCTTGAGGCTTTCGGTCTCGAATACCCCCTGGAAGTGCAACCTTAGTAATCCATGCTCGAGCGCCCTATGGATGCGTTCGTTCCAGCTCAGACGCGACACCATGTGGCGCGAGACATCTAGTTCACGGCTGTACATACGCCAGGTATTCTTCCCCGCTTCCTTTGCCTGATACATGGCAGCATCCGCGTGCGCTACTAAATCATCACTCGTGGTGGCATCGTCCGGATAGACTGCGATGCCGACGCTGGTCGTTAGACGCAGATTGTGCCCCTCGAATTGGAAAGGAATACGCGCTATAGCCCTAACAATACGCTCAGCCAATATCTGTGCGTCCGCATCGCTCACGTCTGGCGTCAAGACAGCAAATTCATCGCCGCCTAATCGACTATAAACCTCATTACGTCGAATCTGCGTACTTACCTCACCCGCGACACGAATCAACATCGCGTCGCCCGCGCGGTGTCCAAAGGTGTCGTTGATATATTTAAATTCATCCAGATCAAAAAACAATAACACCATGCGCGTATTGTGCCGTTCCGCTTCCGCCATCAAGCGATTTAGTTCCTCTTGGAAACGGTGGCGATTGAATAGCCCGGTTAACGCATCGCGTTCGGCCAAGTAGATTAGCTGATCCGCTGTCTGACGCTCGCGCGTTATATCCTCATAAATCCAAAGATGCCCGACCAAGCGCCGATCGTCGTCGCGTACGCCGTAGCACAATTGTGTCACCATGCGCCCATCTGCCATCTGAATCTCTACACTTTCAGAAACCCCTGTGGGCTCTGGGGTACGAAGAATATTGTTAGACGAGTGGTCAGAAATTTTTAGCAAATTTGCAGAGCTTTGTAGTACATCATACGCATCCATTCCAACGACGATACTGTCAGCACGTATCATCCAAATCAGATAGAAAGCCGGGTTGGTGTATAACACCTTATTGTCACGGCCAACAAAAAGAATTCCGATACTCATGGCGGACAACAGCGCGGTGAGTCGTGCCTGCTCCTCGCGCGCCTGTGCCAAATACTGCTTTTGAATTTCTTGTGCAGACTCTAATTCTATAACGGTCGCTTGTAGTTTTCTTTCCGCCTGTTTTCGTAAATCAGCGTCGCGTACACTCAGTCTTATTCCAAGATAGCGTTGTTCTGCATCGAAAATGGGCAGCCAATCTGCTGCGGCCCAGAACGTGGTCCCATCCTTCCTTTTCAAATGAAACTCGAAATCTTGGCCAGCAGTGCGCTTAAACACCGAAAGTCGCATATGCTTGCGTGCTTGATGCACATCCTCTTCGGCAACGATAGGCTCAGGAAATCGCTCCATCGCTAAACATTCGTCGGGCGAATAGCCCAACATCCAACGTACTGCCGGGTTGACCCAAATTAGTTTGCCGCGTGTATTAATTCAAATTTCGAGATCATGGCTATAGTCTGCGATCGCATGGAACTTGGCTTCGCCCTCACGCAACGCACGTACTTTATCCTGCACCGCCTCCGCCATCGTATTAAATGCCTGGGACAGTTGCCCGACTTCATCTCGTGTCGTCACAGGAACACGAACGCCATAATCTCCCTTGGTAATTGCTTCGCCAGCACGCGTAAGTAACGCTAATCCTTTCGTAATCCAGAAACCCTGACCGAGTAATAGCAGTATCAACAAAATAATTAATACCCCGCCAATAAGCGAGCTCTCTTGAAACAACGCTTGTCTAGCAAGCACCAATATTTTCTTGGACACGCCAAATCGTATCGTACAGTAAGTATTCCCGTCAGCGGCGAGCACGGTTTCGGTATCAAAGGTATCCGGCGTGACGTCACTTTGCTGGTCGATGGTGATATCTAGTTTGGGCAACGCCGGTTCTGTCCAGCCAACAGATTCTAATATTTGGTTGTCGGGGGCGAGCAATATGATGTACGAAATACCTTGCTCGCTGTGAATCGAGTTCATTACCCTTTTTGCGAGCACGAAATCACCGTGCGCAACGGGATCACGTAATGCTTGCACTAGTAATGGTTCGACGACAGCGACTCTCTGTTTCACAGTGGTCACTAACACATCGTCGATAAGTCGAATGCTGTTACCCACCAGTAAGCCGATCAAGATCATGGCCGCGACCACCGCCGCGATCATTAACTTAAATCGGAGAGAGGATAATGCAAACAAACGTTGCGCCATAACAAAACTCGGGTTAACTGGTTAAATGAACATTCCGCTCAATGCCTCTAAACGATTCGTGGTCATCATCTTAATCATAGCTAGTTAGAGTGATTTCCGCAGGCAATCGGCGCCCCAGGGCTAGAGAGACTTAGTAAAAACTTTGGAGCGCCGCTGATAGTTATAAAGTTGTTGTTTGTGTACCGGTAACGCATCAACTCCAGTTTCTGAAAAACCGCGCTCCACGAACCAATGCTCGGTTCTTGTTGTTAATACGAACAGTGTTTGCAAGCCGAGTTTCCTAGACAGATTTTCGACATGTCTTAGTAATCTTTCCCCGGCACCGACGTTACGGCGCTCTGGGTCAACCGCAAGGCAGGCCAATTCCACAGATTTAGCGTCGAGAAACGGGTATAAGGCCGCACAACCGATGATCACCCCATCGTGTACGAGCACATAAAAATGATCGATCTCCATTTCTAGCGCTTCTCGATTGCGTTTTACCAATACGCCCTCTACCTCTAAAGGCGCGATCAAATTTAAAATACCGCCAATGTCGTCGATAGTGGCTTGGCGCAAACACTCAAGCGCGTCGCGCGTGATCATGGTGCCGATGCCGTCGTGAGAGAACAATTCCATTAGCAGCGCGCCATCCAATTTCCGACTGACAAAATGAACGCGCGCTACATGCGCGCGACAGGCCTTTAAAGCAAAGGGGAGGTACAGTTTAATATCGGTCGATAACTCGCTTTCTTGAGAGAGCAATGCCTCTGCCTGTGACACGGTAAGTTCGCGTTGTAGTTGCATTTTCGCGTCGGTTATCCCTGGTACATCTGTAAGAAAAATAAGCTTGTCTGCGTGAATCGCGACGGCAGCGGCGGTGGCGGCATCTTCCACCAATAAATTGAATATTTCTCCCGTTGGCGAATAACCAAGTGGCGACAATAATACGATCTCTCCATTATCAAGATGCACCCTTATCGCCTCGCTATCGACCTTGCGCACCTCACCGGAATAAAGCAAGTCTACGCCCTCGACAACTCCGATGGGTCGCGCCGTAACATAGTTTCCGCTCGCAACGCGAATCTTGGAATTGGCCATGGGTGAATTCGCTAATCCCATAGAGAGCAACGCCTCGATTTCCACGCGCAAGCGGCCCGTCGCTTCTTTTACGCACTGCAGCGCGCTATCATCGGTAACGCGAATTCCGTTCACATACCGTGTCTCAAGCTGTTTAGATGCGAGCATTTTCTCAATCTGCGGTCGTGTGCCGTGTACTAACACTAAGCGTACGCCTAGGCTCGCAAGAAGATTCAGATCATGCGTTAAATCGACAAAGCTCCCGTCCTCGATGACCTCACCGCCAAAAACGATGACAAAGGTCTTCCCGCGAAAACCGCGGATATAAGGCGCCGCAGAACGAAACCATTGCACGAATTGCACGGCTGACACTAAAGATTCGTTTGTCGTCATAAGCATAATTAGATCAATAAATCAGCGAAGTTAGACAGTTTAGTAAAGAAATGTCTCGAAGAGAAGCGGTGTTGCACACTTTGGCGGGAAAACCCGCGATTTAGTGCCTAATCTGGGGCACATTCGCTTTCATACGCACCTAACACGGAGGATCTACTAATTCACGAAATCTAGCGCAAAAACGTGAGTACTGAGACAAAGGATATCACGCTGACTAGTAATCCCCCCAACGCCCTTGTAGAGCGGCAATTGCCACCAGCGCGGCCGTCTCAGTACGCAGGATACGTGGGCCAAGCGTTAGCGGCACAAACCCGCACGCGACCGCAGCATTTTGCTCGTCAGGATTAAACCCACCCTCAGGTCCTACGAGCAATTCTATTTGCCCGAGTGGTTTATCAAGGTCGCCAAATTTCGTTGCCGCCTGTGGCGTCAATAGCAAACGTAGGCTCTGTGGCGTTGTTGGTAATTGCGCGAGCCATTGAGACATAGAGATGACGGGGTGAATTGCCGGTACACGATTTCGTCCGCATTGCTCGCACGCAGCGATCGCTAGACTATTCCAATGTTCCAGTCTTCGGCTTGCTTTTTCGGCACTGAGTCTAACCACCCCTCGCTGTGTCACGATAGGTCGAATCGCGCTTACACCCGCTTCTATAGTTTTTTGCACCACGTAATCCATTTTGTCAGCGACGCTCGCCGCCTGAATTAATACAATGGACAATGGCGATTCACGTTCAACTTCGTTCCAAGCTTCTATTTTTACGGCCAAACAATGACGGTTGTCTACACTCTCAACAGCTGCCGTATATTCGCCTCCTTTTCCGTTAAAGAGTACGATTCTATCGCCCGCGAGTATGCGCAACACATTGATGGCATGATGGGCCACCGCGCCCTGGACCAGTAAGCGGTCGCTCGGTTTTAGGTGTTCGTCGTCTAAGTCGTAATAAAAGCGCGGGAATGCCATAGAACCTCGCATAAGTGGAATATGAATGGTCCATGATAAACTACCCACCTCTTCTTACGGAATAGAACGATGGTTAGCCGAGAAACACCTGTATGCAATTTTGGTTGGAACGCCGTCGATTTTGATCTAGTCGGCGTCGACGACCGGCGGGTCACCTTACAAGATGCACGCGGTGCGCGCGGCTTACTACTGATGTTTATTTGCAATCACTGTCCGTACGTCAAGACAATTAGAGAGCGCATTGTGCGTGACTGTGAAGAACTCGCGCCACAGGGAATAGCGAGCGTAGCCATTATGTCCAATGATCCCACCGAGTACCCAGAAGACTCTTTTGAGAATATGAAAGCGATCGCGAAGCAGTATCGCTATTCTTTTCCTTATCTTTGGGACGAAACACAGGGCGTGGCCAAAGCCTATGACGCCGTCTGTACACCCGATTTTTTCGGGTTCAATAGTAAACTTGAATTGCAATACCGCGGTAGACTTGATGCCTCGGGTCGAGAAGCGATTCCGAATGCAACGCGCGACTTGTTTGACGCAATGGTACAAATCGCGCAAACGGGTATAGGCCCGCAGGGGCAGATCCCGAGTATCGGCTGCGCCATTAAATGGAAATCATCATGACAGAGTTCGCCGAGTTTTTACCAGCAGTCATCGAGGCGGTAAAACTCGTCGCGGAAAAAGAGGTAATACCACGTTATCTACGCGTGGCACACCACCACAAGTCTGACGGTAGCGTATTTACTGAGGCGGATATTGCCGCCCAAGAGTCACTTACAGAAAAATTAACTAAGATCCACACCTGTCCCGTCGTTGCCGAAGAAATGACGCAGGAACAACAACTACAGCAATGGCGCGTCGGCGATGAGGGATTGTGGTGTATCGATCCAATAGACGGAACGTCAAATTTTGTAAACGGCCTGCCTTACTTTTCCGTATCGGTTGCCTTTATGCAGCACGGCCGTAGCGTGTTAGGCGTCATTTATGACCCTATTGCTGACGAAATGTTCTACGCGAAAAAGGGTGGGGGTGCATTCTTAAATGGGGAGCGTCTGCCGATAAAAGAATATTCTCCACACCTTGGCAATGCACTTGCCAGCGTTAACTTCACCTATCTCAACGGTAACTTGGTTCAGAGTCTCGCTATGTCTCCACCCTATTCGTCGCAGCGCAACTTCGGCGCAAGCACATTGGAATGGTGCTACACTGCCGCGGGGCGTTTTGATGTGTCCCTACATGGTAGTCAAAAACTCTGGGATTATGCAGCTGGCTGCTTGATATTGGAGGAGGCGGGCGGTTTAATGTGCACCTTAGAACATGACGATTTCTGGGTGGGCCCCTTGTGGGAACGTTCCGTAATTGCCGCGATAAATCCCGCGTTATTTGCAGCTTGGAAAACGTGGATAAAAGGGCGACAGTAAATTAATTTAAAAATAAATATTGTGTTAGGCACATGAAAATTATCATACTGGGCGCGGGAAGAGTTGGCTCGACGGTCGCCGAAATTTTAGTTTCCGAAGCCAATGATATTACCGTCATCGACACAAACCAAACATTATTGTCAGCACTGCAAACCCGTCTAGATCTACGCGTGGTGCATGGAAATGCTGCGCATCCGACAACCCTCGCCAACGCCGGGGCAAATGACGCGGACATGATTATCGCGGTAACACGAAGTGACCAAACTAATTTGGTCGCGTGTAAGATCGCTGCGACTTTGTTTAATACACCGACAAAGATCGCGCGTATCCGTTCTATAGATTATCTTTCTCATCCTGAATTATTTTCACCACAAACTTTTTGTGTCGATTTTGCCATTTGCCCCGAGCAAATATTGACCGACTACATCGTTAAGTTAATCGAATTCCCTGAATCGCTTCAAGTGCTATCTTTTGCGCACGGTAAAGTGAGCTTAGTTGCAACACGTGCGTTTCATGGTGGGCCATTGGTCGGACATGAGTTGCAATATCTGCCCACTCTGATTCCTAATATCGACACGCGCGTTGCAGCAATCTTTCGCCACGATCGCTCTATTGTTCCCGAGGGAAACACCATAATTGAGGCCGGGGATGAGGTGTTTTTCATCGCGGCGGCAGAACATATCCGCAGCGTTATGCGTGAGCTCGGTCGTATGGATAAGCCGGTTAAAAAGGTCATGATTGCCGGGGGCGGGCACATTGGATCGTGGCTGGCACGGTCACTAGAATATAGCTACCAAGTCAAACTCATAGAATTTGATAAAAAGAAATGCGAGCAACTAGCGAGCGAACTCGACGCAACATTAATTTTGCACGGGGATGTAACCGATGAAACATTGCTAGAATCAGAGCACTGTGGAGAAATGGATGTGTTCTGTGCAATTACGAATGATGACGAAAATAATATTATGTCATCACTGTTAGCAAAGCGTTTGGGTGTAAAACGCGCCATCACCATGATTAATCGCGCTGCCTACGTTGATCTCATGCAAGCAGGCGCGATCGATATTGCGCTCTCGCCGTCGCACGCTACTATCGGATCGCTACTCGCCTATGTGCGTCGTGGCGATGTTGTTGCGGTTCATAGTCTGCGCCACGGCGCCGCAGAGGCACTAGAGATCGTCGCCCATGGTGATTTGCGAACATCAAGAGTAGTCGGTCGGCGC